>JBOIAY010000240.1:0-2117 GCA_050739255.1 Gammaproteobacteria bacterium | reverse complement strand
GCACAAGGCGCCCTGTGATGTGCTCGCGGTGCGCTTGAGCTAGGCGGCACCGAGCCATCCATGGCAAGCAGTCCAGCCATGACATCCCTGTCATGGCGCTCTGCCGGACCGGAATGCTGCAGGCATTCCGGTAAAATGTCGGCCTCGCTCCTGTGACATTTTAACGGTGCGTCTGAGCTATGCCTGTGCCGAGCACCGGTAGAGCGACTGCGTTAAAATAGCCGCGGTTACCTCAATTTTTCTCCCGCTCCATGAACGACATGTCTCCCAACAGTATCCGCGTGGACGTGGAAACAGCCTTTGTCCCCGCCCAATCGGACCCGGAGCAGAACCGCTTCGCATTTGCCTACACCATCACCATTCGCAACGAAGGCACGGTGCCGGCCAAGCTGCTGACGCGCCGCTGGCTCATCACCGACGCCAACGGCAAGGTGCAAGAAGTGCGTGGTGAAGGCGTGGTCGGCGAACAGCCGCATCTGAAGCCCGGTGAGGGCTTCCGTTATTCCAGCGGCGCCATCCTGGAAACTCCGGTGGGCGCCATGCAGGGTGCCTATCAGATGGTGAACGACCAGGGCGAACACTTCGACGCGCCCATCGCACCTTTCCGTCTCGCCGTACCCGGTTTGCTTCATTAAAAATGGCGATTTTTCCGGTACGACGATTTACAAAATCGCCCTCCTCGTCCCCCCTCCCCCTTCATGGGGGAGAGGTTAGGGTGAGGGGACCGCGGTCAACAGAGTTTCGGTAATGGCGATCTTCGCCATCGGCGACATCCAGGGTTGTTACGACGAACTGCGACACCTGCTGGATCGGATCCGATTCAATCCCGCCGAAGACACGCTCTGGCTCACTGGCGACCTGGTGAATCGTGGACCGAAATCCCTCGAGGTCCTGCGTTTCGTGAAAGGCCTTGGCGAGCACGCCATCTGCGTAATCGGCAATCATGATCTGCATTTGCTGGCGCTTGCCGCCGGCATGGACAGACACAAACCGGCCGACACGCTGGATGCCGTTCTGAGCGCTCCTGATCGGGATAACTTGCTTGACTGGCTCCGCCATCGGCCTTTGCTGTATCACGATGCGTCACTGGGTTATACCCTGATCCACGCCGGCCTGCCGCCGCAATGGGATCTGGATATGGCTACCGACTGTGCACATGAACTGGAAGGTGCGTTGCGCGGCAACGACTATTATGGATTCTTTGCCAACATGTACGGTAACCTGCCAGACAGATGGTCACCGGCCTTGAGCGGCATGGAGCGGTTGCGCTTCATCGTCAACTGTTTTACGCGTTTGCGCTATTGCACGACGGACGGCCGCCTCGATCTCGCGTCTAAAGGCGCGCCGGGTAGCCAGCCTGAGTCTTTCATGCCTTGGTTCGAAGTGCCGAAGCGCGCCAGCGCCACATTGCACATCCTCTTTGGCCACTGGTCTGCACTCGGCGAAGTAAAAGGCCGTAATGTCTACCCACTGGATACAGGCTGTGTCTGGGGCGGCCGACTCACGGCACTGCGGCTTGACGGCGACGACAGCGGCGGCTGGTACTGCGTGGACTGCCCCAGTGCGCAAAAACCGCAAGCCAATCCGGTTGCAGTCCTTTAGAATCTCATGCCATGCCGAATAACAAACCCATCCTGAATCTGCGTCTCGACGGTAAACGCGCTCTGGTCTGCGGTGCGAGCCAGGGCATCGGCGCCGCGGCAGCGCGCGCGCTGGCGGAATTGGGCGCCAGCGTGACCTTGGTGGCGCGCTCCGAAGACAAGCTCACAACCATGCTTGGCCGACTGCCTGCCGGTGGCAGTCAAAAGCACAGTTATTTAATTGCCGACTTCGACCAGCCCGACATGCTGAAAACCACACTGGATGGCTGGCTGAAAACGCACGCACCTGTGCACATCCTCGTCAATAATTCCGGCGGTCCACCCGGCGGTTCGGCGCATACCGCGCATCCGGACGAGTTCCATAAAGCCTTCACGCGCCTGCTGATCTGCGGTCAGATTCTGGTGCAGGCGCTGTGGCCCGGCATGAAAACAGCGGGGTACGGACGCATCATCAATGTGATTTCCACCTCCGTGAAGGAGCCCATCAAGGGACTGGGCGTGTCCAACACCGTGCGC
>JBOIAY010000239.1:0-7516 GCA_050739255.1 Gammaproteobacteria bacterium | reverse complement strand
CGGTCCAGTCCAGCAACGTGGGATGCGTGGCCGCGTTCGCCAATACCCAGTACTGCACCAGAAACTCGATGTCCGTGAGACCACCCACATCCAGCTTGAGGTCGAAGCCTTCGCCGGCCTGTACATGTTCCTTGAGCATGCGTGCGCGCATGTCAGCCACCTCATGCTTGAGCGCTTCCGCTTCACGAGGTCTGCCGAGTATTTCACGACGCAGCGCATTGAATGTCATGCCTACAATCTCATCACCCGCCACCGGCCGTGCCCGCAACAGCGCCTGATGCTCCCAGGTCCAGGCGTGTTCGCGTTGGTAACGTGTGAATGCTTCCAGCGAACTCACGATCAGACCCGCCGTCCCGCTGGGACGCAGGCGCGTGTCCACCTGATAGAGCACGCCGGAGGATGTGGGAATGGACAGGATGTTTATGATGCGCTGAGCCAGGCGCGTGAAATACTCGTTGTTGTCCAAGGGCCGCACACCGCGGCTTTGCTGTTCTTCACCCGCACTGTCGTGCAGGAACACCAGGTCCAGGTCGGAACCGTAACCAAGCTCCCAGCCGCCCAATTTCCCGTAGGCGATGACGCCAAAATGCGCACGCCGTTCACCTGAACTGTCACGGCACCAGGCTTCACCGTGACGTGCGCGCATGTGCTGCCAGGCAATCTCCAGCGCTTTGCGGATCACCTGCTCCGCGGTCCAGGTCAGGAAATCGCTCACTTTCATGAGCGGCACGTTGCCGACCAGATCCGCCGCTGCCACCCGCACCACGCTGGTCTGCTGGAACTGGCGCAGCGCGTCCATCTGGCCTTCCAGATCGTCGGTCGCGACGCTTGCCAGAGCGTTTCCCAGTTCCGCGTGCAGGGATTCCTGCGAAGGGAATTCGTTGAAGATGCGCGGATCAATCAGCTCGTCCAGCAGAAGCGGCGTGCGCGCGACTATGTCCGTGAGCCAGGCGCTGCCCGATGCGAGCCGCGCCATGTGTTCCAGTGCCGTGGGACTTTCCAGCAGCAGCGCAAGATAAGTGGAACGCTTGGCGATGGCTTCCACCACCCGCAGCAATCGTTTGAAGGTTTCAGCCGGATCGGTGGTGGCGCGCGATACTTCAAACAGCCGTGGCAATAATTCATCCAGCCGCCGCCGCCCGCGTTCACCCAGCGCGCGCAATAGCGGGCCTTCGCGTAATTGTTTCAGCAGTTGCAGAATCTCGATGGGCTGAGTAAAACCTGCATCCGTCAATAATTTTTCTGCCTCTCCGTCTGCTTGTATGTCACGCCAGAGAGCCGCAAACGGCGATTCCTTCTGATGCTGCTCACGCACCACCCGTGGCGACACGAATACCTGCTCAAAAATCTGCTGTACCTGGTGACGCTGCTCTTCCAGCGCTAGATTGAATGCGGACCAATTGTCGAAACCCATGGACCAGGCGAGCCTTGCGCGCCCTTCCGCATCCTTCGGCAATTCATGTGTTTGCTGATCCTGATATTCCTGCAAGCGGTTCTCCACCCGTCGCAAGAATTCATAAGCTGTGATGAGCGCATCGGCTTCCGGCTGCTTCAGATACTCCGCCTCTCCGAGATGGCGCAGCACCGGAACGATACCGCGCTCCCGCAGCGGCGCTTCGCGCCCACCGCGGATCAACTGGAACACCTGGCCGGTGAATTCGATTTCGCGGATGCCGCCGCGGCCCTGCTTGATGTTGTCCTCCAAACCGCGCCGCGCCACCTCCTGTGTAATGAGCTGTTTCATCTCGCGCAAGGACTCGAACGCATTAAAATCCAGATAACGTCGGTACACGAACGGCCGCAGCATCTGCAGAAGTTTCTCGCCTTGAGCGAGATCACCGGCCACGGGCCGCGCCTTGATCAAAGCATAGCGCTCCCATTCGCGGCCGTGATTCTGATAATAGGTTTCCAGCGCACCGAAACTCAGCGCTAGAGGCCCGGCCTCGCCGAAGGGCCGCAGGCGCAGGTCCACGCGGAACACGAAGCCATCGGCCGTCGCCTCGTCCAGCGCCCGCGCGAGTTTCTGGCCGAGGCGCAGGAAATATTCCTCGTTGTCCAGCGGCTTTGCTCCGTCGCTGCCGCCGTTCTCGGGATAGGCGAATATCAGATCAATATCCGAAGAAAAATTAAGCTCTCTGGCGCCCAGCTTGCCCATGCCCAGGACCACGAACTGATGCGGTTCCCCCCTGGTGTTGCGCGCGATGCCGTGACGCTCTGCATGCCAGCGCGACAACACACTGAGCGCCCCATCCACGCAGCCATCCGCCAGATCGGAAAGATCGCGCAGGGTTTCTTCGAGATCCGCCCAGCCGGCCAGATCGCGCCAGGCGATGCGCAGCATTTCGCGCCGGCGAAGTTGCCGCAATCCGCGGGACAATTCATCTTCGTTCTGGACGGATTGCAGGGCCGCGCGCACCCGCGATACGGGCGAATCGCTGGTCTGCAAATCCTGCGAATTAACCAGATGAGCAAGCAGCTCAGGATGGCGGATGCAATTCTGGGCCACGAACTCACTGCACAACAAGACCCTTGGCAGCGATATCCGGACGGCTTTTGGCAATTCCGGCACTGCCACAAGAGACTGCTGATAACGTTCCCAGACAGGGCGCAAAAGCTCAGGAATAGGGTCGGTTTTTGTCACGCTGGAATGGATTTATTTGGTAGGCAAGCTGGCTTAACTGTAACCTAAAGCCATGCAATCCCCATCCCGTTCCCGCCCGCCGGTCCAATTACAGTTCTTCGCCACCGCCGCCAAGGGACTGGAACCCATCGTGGCCGATGAATTGCGCGCGCTGGGCGCCGCCAACGTGAAGGAAGCGCGCGGCGGCGCGTCGTTCGAAGGACCGCCGGCCATGGCGTATCGCGCCTGCCTGTGGCTGCGCGCTGCCAACCGGGTGCTCTATCCCATCTCGAAATTCGAGGCCCCGGATGACGCCGGCCTGTATGCGAGCATCAAACGCATGCCTTGGGAAAACGACCTCGCGCCCGATGGCAGTCTGGCAGTGCAGTTCACCGGCATCAGCACGGACATCACCCATACCCAATACGGCGCGCAGCGGGTCAAAGACGCGGTGGTGGACCGCTTCCGGGAAAAATTCGGCCGGCGTCCCGACGTGGACCGGGAACGGCCGGACCTGCTCATCAATTGCCACCTGCACCGCGACATCGCCACCGTGAGTCTCGACTTGTCCGGCGACAGCCTGCACCAGCGCGGGTACCGCACCCGCGGGGTCGCAGCGCCGCTGAAGGAGAATCTCGCCGCCGCGCTGCTGCTCAAATGCGGCTGGCCGGAAATCGCGAAACGCGGCGGCTCGTTTGCGGACCCCTTGTGCGGCTCCGGCACCTTCCTGATCGAAGCGGCGCTGATTGCCGGTGACATGGCGCCGGGCCTGTGGCGCGATCATTGGGGTTTCTCCGGTTGGCTGCGGCACGACGCCGCGCTCTGGGAAACACTGCTGCAGGAAGCGCGTCAGCGAAAAAACCTGGGACTGGCAAAAATTCCCGCTATCCTCGGCTTCGACCATGACAGCCATGCCATCGAGGCAGCAACCCAAAATGCCCAGGCCATTGGTCTCGGCAACGTCATCCAGTTGCAAAAGATGTCTCTGGAATCCAACCGGCTGCCGCCGCGCCTCAAGCCCGGCCTGGCGCTTACCAATCCGCCCTACGGCGAACGCCTGGGCGAGGCGGAAACACTCGGACCTCTATATAAGACACTGGGCACCTGGCTCAAGAACCAGTGCCTCGGGTGGCAGGCCGGCATCATCACGAGCAATCCTGAACTGGCCAAGCAGATGGGTATCCGCGCCCGCAAGCTGAACACCTTCTACAACGGCGCGCTGGAATGCAGGCTGTTGCAGTTCAACATAAAGCCGGAATGGTTCATGCGTAGTAGTGCCCCGGTGGTTATTGAGTAACTGCCCTTCTTCAATTAAGTCTGTGGCAAAGTTATCCCACTGATATCTCGCAGTATTACACTAATAAGGTATCGTCCCAATGTCACTTCAGGAGTCTGTCATGGCACGCAAAACCATCAGGAAATCCAAATCCGTGAAACGCAAGACCGGCAAAGCCAAGACGCGCAAGACCAAAGCCCGCAAGGTCAAAGCCATCCCGGCTGGTTATCACAGTGTCACTCCGTATCTGATCGTGAATGGTGGAGCAGCGGCACTGGAGTTCTACAAGAATGCCTTCGGTGCCAAGGAAAAAGTACGCATGCCGCATCCCGATGGCCGCGTCGGCCACGCCGAAATCTTGATCGGCACATCACACGTGATGCTTGCCGATGAACACCCGGAGATGGGCGCGCATGCGCCGCAGGCCGGCACTCCACCGCCCGTGAGCATCGTGCTGTACGTCAAGGACGCGGACCAAGTCTTCGAGCGCGCAGTAAACAAGGGTGCGCGGGTTGAACGGCCGCTGCAAAATCAATTTTACGGCGACCGCACCGGCACGCTCATAGATCCCTACGGCCACCGTTGGCATATCCACACGCACATTGAGGATGTGCCACCGAAAGAAATGCAGCGACGCATGCAGGAAACACATCAATAGATCCGAAGCTCCGCGAAAGCGTGGCTGCTTTTGACGCATGCGTGGACGACACGCGTCAACCTTTAATACCACCCCCTCTCCCGCTGGCGGGAGAGGGCGGGGGTGAAGGTGGATTGAATTGATCACCCCTCGCCCTTTCAGACTTCGCTTCCCGGCTTCGCCTGAAGACGAGGGATTTCCGCCATCCCTGACAGAGTCATTAACAGGAGAATCAGCCCATGGCTTTTATGCAACCGTTGCCACAGGACACCCATCCCGAGTTGCGCGAGGATTTCGCGCTATTCACGCGCATCCTGGGTTTCGTGCCCAACAGCCTGCTCACCATGCAGCGCCGGCCAGCCATCGTAAAAGGCTTCGGCACGCTTACCCGTGCCGTGATGGACCCCGACGGCAGCGTACATCCCGGCTTCAAGCGCCTGCTGGCGCACGTCGCCAGCCATGCCGCCGGCTGCCAGTATTGTGAAGCGCATTCCCTGATCGCAGCGAAGTTGCACGACATTGCCCAGGAAAAAATCGCTGCTGTATGGGACTACCAGACCAGTCCGTTGTATACCGATGCCGAGCGCGCCGCGCTGGACTTTGCCCTGGCCGCGGGTTCCGTCCCCAACGCCGTGGATGAAAAAATCATGGTACGGTTGCGTCAATTCTGGAGTGAAGATCAAATCGTGGAGATGCTTGCCGCCATTTGCCTGTACGGTTTCCTAAACCGCTGGAACGATTCCCTTGCCACCAGCCTCGAACCCGCCGCCAAAGACATGGGTGACACCGTTTTGAAGAAAACCGGCTGGACCGGCGCGCGGCATTTGCGGTGACGAGCTCGTGGTGTCCGGACAAATGGACAACCGAATTGCAAAGACACATGCAGAGCTGCGCCTGGAAGCATGAACAGCATTGAGACTGTTGACATCCAGTGTCCCTATTGTGGCGAGACAATCGAAATCACGGTGGATTGTTCGGTAGAGAACCAACGTTACATAGAAGACTGCCAGATCTGTTGCCGGCCCATAGAGATGGCCATCGCTATTGACGAAGCAGGAATACCTGTCGTTGAAGTATCGCGGGAAGATGAGACATAGGGGCAGGCTCGAGTAGCACCCTTAGTCTAGTCAATCTTTCCTTGAGAATATTACGGCAGCAGGATGGTCGAGCCGGTGGTCTTGCGTGATTCGAGATCGCGGTGCGCTTGTGCCGCTTCCCTGAGCGGATAGGCCTGGTTGATCGCGATCTTTACCGCGCCCTTCTTCACCACCGCGAACAACTCGCGTGCCGTGTGCACCAGGTCTTCGCGCTTGGCGATATACGTCCCGAGCGTCGGGCGCGTAACAAACAGGGAACCTTTCTGCGCCAGGATAATGGGGCTAAAGAGCGGTACCGGACCAGAAGCATTACCGTAGCTCACCATCATGCCGAGCGGTGCGAGGCAATCCAGCGAATCCATGAAGGTGTCCTTGCCAACTCCGTCATAGACCACCGGTACACCTGCACCTTTGGTAATTTCCTTCACGTGCTCGGAGATTTTGTCGCGCGAGGTAATCAAGACAAATCTGCAGCCGGCCTTCTTCGCCAGCGGCGCCTTGACGTCGCTGCCTACGGTGCCGATGACCTGGGCGCCGAGATGCCTAGCCCATTGGCAGAGAATCTGGCCGACGCCGCCGGCCGCGGCATGCACCAGAATCGTGTCGCCCTTCTTTACCCTGTAGGTGCGGCGCAACAGAAATTGCACAGTCATGCCTTTCAGCATCATTGCCGCCGCGATCTTGTCGCTCACGCCGGCAGGAATTTTCACCAGCCGCTCCGCCGGCCGGAGTAGAAGTTCGGCATAAGAACCAGTTGGATCCACATACGCCACCCGGTCTCCCGGCTTGAGTCCCTTGACCTTCGGACCAACCGCCTCCACTACACCTGCGCCTTCGCGCCCGAGCGTAGCCGGCAACGGCAGCGGGTACAGGCCGCTGCGAAGATACGTGTCCACAAAATTCACACCGACGGCTGTGTTGTGCACCAACACTTCGCCCGGGCCGGGCTTGCCGACTTCGACTGCTTCCCAGCGCATGACTTCCGGGCCACCGGTTTCATGGATACGGATGGCGTAGGGCATAAATGTTCCCTCTCTAAGCGTGTCTGACGCGCATTGATCGTGTCACTATACTACCTGCCATACTGCTCAAAGACGCCATCGCCGCACTCAAGCTCATGCCGGAAGCCTTGCGGCAGCACGTTGCTGGCCTCACAGACGCGCAACTGCACTACCAACCAGAGGGCGGATACTTTTCCGTGCTCGAAAACGTCTGTCATCTGCGGGACATTGAAATCGAAGGCTACGGTGTGCGGTTGCGGCGCCTGCTCGCGGAAGTACATCCCACGCTGCCCGATATAAACGGCGGCCAGCTTGCCAGCGAGCGCCGCTACAGCGAACAGGACTGTGAACCCGCGCTGAACGCCTTCACTCAGGCGCGACACGGAAACCTGAGGATTCTTGGCAGCATGACAGGACCTCAGCTCTCGCGCGCTGCTTTTCTCGAAGATGTCGGTGAAGTTACCTTGGGCAGACTGCTTGAACTCTGGGTCGAACACGACCGGGGACACATCCATGAACTGGTTGCCGGAATGACGAAAACATCGCGGTCGGGACGACCGCTTCTACACGCCTCACCCCTCCCCCCCCTCACACCTCACCTCTCCTCAATTGGCGAGGGGACAAGGAGAAAAGAAAAACCCCGCCGAAGCGGGGTTTTTCTTTCGACATACTTGTCGGATCAATAGTCCATGTCACCCATTCCGCCCATGCCACCACCACCAGCGGGCATGGCAGGCTTCTCGTCCTTCGGGCTCTCAGCCACCATGGCTTCGGTGGTGATGAGCAGGCCGGCCACGGACGCGGCGTTCTGCAACGCGGTGCGCGCAACCTTGGTGGGATCCAGGATGCCCAGTGCCACCATGTCGCCGTACTCGCCGGTCTGGG
>JBOIAY010000238.1:0-12552 GCA_050739255.1 Gammaproteobacteria bacterium | reverse complement strand
TGGTGGAGCCAGCCGGGATCGAACCGGCGACCTCCTGCATGCCATGCAGGCGCTCTCCCAGCTGAGCTATGGCCCCACGCGGGGCGCGTATTTTCGGGCTTGATGGCGGGGCTGTCAATCAAAATCCAGTGAAATCAGGTGCTTCGCGCATCAATCCCGTGCTTCAATCCATCGAATAGCCCGGTCCAGACGCGCCAGTGTGGTGTCACGGCCGAGGATTTCCACTGTGACATCTATGGGCGGCGACACACCACCTCCGGTTGCCGCAACCCGCAGGGGTTGTGCAACCTTGCCGAGCTTGAGGTCCAATGCCGCAACACTGGCTTCCAGTGCGGCATGGATGGCAGCAGCCGACCAATTCGTGAGCGCCGCCAAGCGTGCATGCATATCCCGCAGCGCCGGCAAGGTCTCGCGTGTCAGGTTCTTGTCCGCCGCCTTGGGATCGTAGTTGCCGAATTCTTCGAAGAAAAAGCGGCTGACTTCGGCCATTTCTTTCAGCGTTTTGGCGCGCTCCGCCTGGGCGCGTACTACGGCGGCGAGCCTTGATTCGTCGGTTGCGCTGATGCCGATGCGCGACAGATGCCAGCCCAATTCAGCGATCAATTTTTGGGGATTGGCGTTCTTGATGTAATGCTGGTTGAGCCACAACAATTTATCCGGATTGATGGCCGAAGAGGATTGATTGACATCCGCGATGTCGAAAAATGCAATTATTTCTTCGCGGCTGAAAATCTCCTGATCACCGTGGGACCAGCCCAGCCGAACCAGATAATTGATCAGCGCTTCGGGAAGATAACCCTCCTCACGGTACTGCATCACGGAAACCGCACCATGACGCTTGGACAGTTTGGCGCCGTCCGGTCCGAGAATCATGGGCAGGTGTGCGTATTCCGGCGGTTTTGCGCCCAGGGCATCGAAGATGTTGATTTGCCGCGGCGTGTTGTTGAGATGGTCGTCGCCGCGAATCACGTGCGTGATCCGCATGTCCATGTCGTCCACCACCACGGTAAAGTTGTAGGTGGGTGTGCCGTCCGAGCGCGCGATGATGAGATCATCCAATTCGCTGTTCTCGAATACCACCCGGCCGCGCACCAGATCATTCACAACCGTTTGCCCGGTTTGCGGGTTCTTGAAGCGAATCACCGGGCGTACGCCTGACCGTGGCTGGCTGCGATCGCGGCAACGGCCGTCGTAGCGTGGCTTTTGCTTGCGCGCCAGTTGCTCGGCACGCATCTGCGCCAGTTCTTCTTTCGTGCAATAGCAGTGATAGGCATGGCCGCCTTTGAGCAATTGCTGGGTAATTTCCCGATAGCGGTCAAACCGCCGGGTCTGATAGAACGGCCCCTCGTCCTGTTTCAGGTCCAGCCATGCCATGCCATCCAGGATCGCCTGCACGGCCTCCGGCGTCGAGCGTTCCCGGTCGGTGTCCTCGATGCGCAAAACGAAAGTGCCCCGATGACGTCGCGCATACAGCCAGCAGAACAGTGCGGTGCGAGCGCCGCCGATGTGCAGATAGCCAGTGGGACTGGGGGCAAAACGAGTACGGACACTCATGGGGGCACCTCTAATTGTGATCTTTATGCTTTCTGGCGGCGTTAAAAATGACCTCGAAATCCTCATGTATTGGCATATACACTCCGGTTTCTCGGTTATTTTTGCCTAGCCAGAAACCAAAATCTCTGATTTTTAGAGACGCCCATAATTCCAGAATGTGGCTATCGGATACGGATAGCGCGGTAGTTTAATCGATGAATTCGCAGTTACTGGCCAAAATGCAACAATTCGTTGATGAGTTTGTCGGTGTTCATCGGTTCGCCGCTCAGTGCCATGGCCAGCAGTTCACCGCCCAAAATTTGCGGCGAGATGATCAGATCGGGATGCACGCGCTTGACACTGGCCAGATTGCGTGCGTCATTGACCGCCACCACGGTCTTGACTCCCTCGGCCAGTTCACGCATCGCCAGCACCACAAAGGCATTGCGGGAATCGTCGTCACTCAGTGCCAGTACCGCCTTTGCCTGGTGCGCGCCGGCCTGACGCAGCACCTCGAGATTGCTGGAATCACCCACCACCACGTCCAGCCCGCCAGTATCACTATCGGCCTGTTCCCGAATAAAGGTGACCTGCTGCTTGCGTTCATGCAATTCCTTGTAGGTATTGCGCGCCAAGGCTGTTTTACCGACGATGATGTAATGTTGTGTTCGTTCCATTCTGCCCTTCCCCGGCTTAAGCAGCCGCGTGACCCGACGATTTATAACCGGCATCAGCACCGCGCTTAACGATGCGGCAAACACGCTGATACCCAGCACGATGATTGATACCACGAACAGCCTGGCCTCGGCGGTTTTTGGAATAATGTCGCCGTAACCGACCGTTGACATCGTGACGATGGAAAAATAAAGCGCGGTGGTGAAATTCGTAATGGGTGGCGCAAAATCTGCTCCCAGTTGATAGCTACCGAATACCGCATACACCAGCACAGCCAGAACACTGGTCAGCGCAAACAGTGTACCGGTGGTAAGGCTACTGCGGTAAAAGCTGGCGGATGCGGCCAGCAGGGCGGCGAGTAATACCGCATTGTAGGTCAACATCGCGCCGGACACCGCGGCATAGTCCGCGAACGTCAGCACCAGCCCGGCAACCAGGAGCAGGACTACAGTTGCCCAGGCAAGTTTCGAACGCAGCGACAGGCCCACAGACATCACCAGCAGGAATATGCCGGCCACCGTGGCCGGCACTCCCAACAGTGCAGAATGCACCAGCACAGCATGTGCCCGTCCTGCAACGCTGAAGAACGGCAAGCCGAGGGCACGCGGAATAGCCGGCGAGATTCGGAAAATACCAAAGATGGCCGTGGCCAACGCCAACGGAATATGTGGAAACCATCTATTCAGGTGCAGTTTGCGCCGCAAGCCGGCATAGACGCTCCGGAGGCGCTGCCAAATACCATTGTCCAGCAGCGCGGAAAAATCAGGACGACGGTTCATGTGGGTGAATGGAATACAGAAAGCACGGTTGGCGGGTATCGCAGCTTATTTGTAATACCAGTTCAATGCGGCCTCGACGCGATTGCCATCGGCAGAGTGTTCTCCGGAAATAACCAGGGCCGCCACGTTGCCACCGAAGCCCAAACCCAGCCGCTCACCGAACGGCCGACGGCCGAAATCGGTATTGCGCTCGGTAAAAATGGCGACATTCAGGAACACGAAACTGGATAAATGGCTTTGCAAGCCGTAACTGACACGCCAGTAATAATCCTTCGCTCCGCCAAGACTTCCGCTCAACTGATCGCGTAAATAGGAAAGATCAATATAGAAGGAAGTTGATTGGTTGTAAGCCTGATGGGCCCCGATGCCGATACCGGAAAGATCATGGTTGCCGGACAGCGTGTCAAAATTCAGCCGGTTCCACTGGCCGAACAGATAGACGCCGTTGTCGAAGCCGTAGGAAAATTTCAGGCCGTTGCCGGCAGAGCGGCCGTTACCGCCAAACATGCCTGAAATGAAATCGGAACTCTCTGACAGGCGGTTCACTTGCAGGTAACTGTAACTGAAAACATCCTGCGACCCCTGGCTTTGGGAAGCCTGAGACGGCTGGGCCTGCATAGGCTGCGCCTGATACGGCTGGGGCGTGGAAGGCTGTACCTGAGGATCCGCCTGCGCCAGCAGCGGCGCCAGCATGAACAATGAAGCAATCAGCATCACGCACGTTCTCATTTCAACCCGCCTCCTACACTTCGGAAATGTCGCAACTACACTCGCGTATGATGCCCAAGTGTAGCCGATTCATGCTATTCAGACGAGAAACAACAGCGCCAGCAACCCCACGATGGTCAACACGACGGTATAGGGCAACGCCATCCAGACCATGCGCAGATAGGACAAGCGGATCAGCGGCGCCACACCCGAGGTCAGCAGAAACAGGAAAGCCGCTTGTCCGTTGGGCGTGGCCACACTCGGGACGTTGGTGCCAGCGTTGATGGCCACCGCGAACAACTCGAACTGTTGGCGGCTGACGTGATGCGCCAGAAATGCTTCCTGCACCTGCTTGATATACACCGTGGCCACGAAAACATTGTCGCTGACCGCGGACAGCAGGCCGTTGGCGAAATACAGGAGCGTAAGCTGCGCCCGCCCCTCGAAACCCAGCACCCAGCTGATCACCGGCGTAAACAAGTTGGCCTGCTGGATGACCGCCACGACGGCAAAAAAAACCACCAGCAGTGCGGCAAACGGCATGGCCTCATGAAACGCATTGCCCAGGCGTTTCTCTTCCGTGATGCCGGTAAACGCCGTCACGGTCAGCAGCAAGGCCAGGCCGATAAGACCCACTTCCGCCAGGTGCAAGGCCAGCGCCACGATCAGGAATATGCCGGCGATGGCCTGGATTCCGATCACGATGCGCTTGCGCAAACTGTCCTGCCGGGCGTTTTCATGCACGTGCGTTTGCAACACATGGCGCACTCCGGCTGGCAAGGCGGTACCATAACCGAACAGGTGCAGCTTCTCCAGGAAAATTACCATCAGCAGACCGGCAGCGATCACCGGCAGCGCCACCGGCGTCATGCGCTGCAGAAACTCGAGGAAATTCCAGCCCATGGTCTCGCCGATGAGCAGATTCTGGGGTTGCCCCACCAGCGTAGTCACGCCGCCCAGGGTCGTGCCCACGGCGGCGTGCATCATCAGGCTGCGCAGAAACGCGCGAAAATCTTCCAGCTCAACGGTACCCAGCGACTTCGGCCCCTCCTCCACGGTACGGTGATACACCGCATAAAACCCGCCGATCACGGTGATGACCACGGCGATGACTGTCAAGGCGTCGAGGAACGCGGCTAGGAATGCCGACACCAGACAAAACAACAGGCTCAGCAACCATTTGCGGCGGATTCCCAGCAACAAGCGCGTGAATACCGCCAGCAGCAAATCCTGCATGAAGAAAATGCCGGATACCATGAACATGAGCAGCAGCAGCACCGGCAGATTGTGGGCTACCTCCTGAAATACGAGCCGGGGGCCGGCCATGCCGATGAGGATGGCTTCCAGTGCCAGCAAGCCGCCGGACTGCAACGGATAGCAGCGCAGTGCCATCGCCAGGGTGAAAATGAATTCAGCGACCAGCAGCCAGCCTGCCACGAACTCGCCCGCGCCGAAGAACACCAGTGGATTGATGATCAGGAAAACAATGATGCAGAGTTTGTACCAGCCCGGTGCGGCACCCAGAAAAAGTGTCCGGAGGGTATTGAACAGACTACGCAAGAGCATGTGCGCTCAGCCCCAAGTATTTACCTATTCGTTCCACAGACATCTCCCCCCGCTGGCTTTGCTGATGGTTTCAAGACGGCGTTTGTGTGCCCGCAGCTCTTCGTCTGAAGCATGGATAACTTTCAGCTTGAGTCCCGTGCGGCCCATACGCTGCGGTATGCCGTCTCCCAGGCGCCCGGCTCCCGACGACGCGGCCTCCAACAGCAGCGCCGCCTGGCCGCCGGTCATGGCGAGATAGACATCCGCGAGTATCTGGGCGTCCAGCAAGGCGCCGTGGAACTGCCGCGAGGCATTGTCCACGTTGTAGCGCTTGCAGAGCGCATCCAGGCTGTTCTTCTGTC
Organism: Gammaproteobacteria bacterium; assembly: GCA_050739255.1. Classification (GTDB taxonomy): domain Bacteria; phylum Pseudomonadota; class Gammaproteobacteria; order Natronospirales; family REEB76; genus REEB76. The sequence goes on along the minus strand of JBOIAY010000238.1, from coordinate 6,950 downwards.
CAGGATGCAGCCTGCGCGCCAGTTCCAGGGTATCGAGTACGCCGCAACGCTGTGTGATGTCGGCGTTCGCATCGCCCAGCAGGCGCAGTTCATGATTGATGAACGCCACGTCGAATGCGGCGTTGTGGATCACCAGTTCGGCACCCTCGACAAACTTCAGGAAGGCAGCAGCGATTTCCGCAAACGGTAGTTTATTGGCCAGGAAGTCGTTGCTGATATTGTGAATCTCAAGTGCGCCCGCCTCGACTTCCCGGTCGGGATTCACGTATTCGTGGAAAGTGCGGCCCGAGGGCCGGCGGTCCTGCAATTCAATGCAGCCGATCTCGATGATGCGATGACCTTCAGCGGGTTCGAGGCCCGTGGTTTCCGTATCCAACACAACCTGGCGCATGACATTTCCTTCTCACATAACAATGAAATACTGAAATCCCTTCACTCCTCACTCCTGAACATCTTATCAATGGCTGCATTGGCAAGCCGGTCCACCTGCTCATTGCCAGGATTGCCGACGTGCCCGCGCACCCAGCGCCAGGCTACCGCATGCCGGCCTGCCGCCGCATCCAGTTGCTGCCACAGATCCTGATTCTTGACTGGTTTTCTGCCGGCGGTTTTCCAGCCGCGGAGCTTCCACGCCGGCAACCATTCACTGATGCCTTTTTGCACATATTCAGAATCGGTATAGAGTGTTACGCGACTCGGTTGTTTGAGCACCTCCAGAGCACGCACCGCCGCCGTCAATTCCATGCGGTTGTTGGTGGTGTTCGCTTCGACACCCTGCAGAATTTTTTCCCGTGCATTGACGCGCAACACCGCCGCCCAGCCCCCGGGACCCGGGTTGCCGCGACACGCGCCATCCGTGTATATCACCACTTCGCTCATCCGGTTCACCGTGCGGTCGGATTTGCCACATCCGCGAAGGCGCGCTTTGGTTTGACGCGCTTCAGACGCAGCGGTGTCATGGCGAACACGCGCTTGCGCGCTACCAGCATATAGGCGCCGGCACTTAATCGCCAGCGCATTCGATCCATGAATGCACTGCGTACCAGCAGGCGGCGCTGGAAAGGCGGACGGAACAGATAATGTCGCACACGCACAGTCTCAAAGCCCAGTACCGTGAGCCATTCCCGCATACGTCCCACGCGTACATAGTGGCCGGCCCAGGGCACGAGTCCGTCGAATTGCTGACGCAAAGCCCACCATCCCCAAGGATGGAATCCCAGCACGATGAGATGGCCCTCGCCGGTCAGGACACGCTCGGCTTCGCGCAGTGCCCGGTGCGGGTCTTTGGTCCGTTCCAGTGTATGCGGTAACAGCAGTGCATCCACGGAATCACTCGCGAATGGCAGATAGCCCGGATCAGCACGCAATTGCACACCTGCATGTTCGTCCGTAGTCAGTACAAACTGTGCGTGGATGGGACTGGCCTTCAACAAGCTGCCGGCGGGTCCCCACAGACCGGCTTGCGCCAAGAAATAACCGAAAATGGTCGGCAAGACTTCGGCGAGCACTGCGCGTTCCTGCCTCAGCAGGTACGCGCCCATGCGCTCTTCAAACCAGGAATCCAGATCAGCCTGCATCTTGTTCTATGCCACCGTGCTTCGCTCGTATGCTTTTGCCGGACACTAGCACAAGCAAGCTGAGTTTGGAGATGGCTGCTGGCTCCGTTAACATGATCCCATGGCCTTCAAACTCCTGCCGCTGCCGGCATTTCGCGACAATTACATCTGGCTGCTGGCTGGCACCGGGACCGCGGCCGTGGTGGACCCGGGCGACGCGGCACCGGTGGTACACGCCCTGGCACAACGCCGGCTGGGTCTCGCCGCGGTGCTTATCACCCATCACCATTCGGACCACATGGGTGGCGCGGCCGCCCTGGCGCGAGAGTTCAGCTGCCCGGTGTTCGGTCCTGCCGGTGAAGCCATCGCGGCCGTGACCCATCCACTCCGGGAGGGCCAATATGCGGAGATCACGCCGCTGGCCGCCCGTTTCGGGGTGCTGGACATCCCCGGGCATACGGTCGGGCATATCGCCTACACCGGCCACAATATAGTATTCTGCGGGGACACGCTGTTCAGCGCCGGCTGCGGGCGGCTGTTTGAGGGCAGCGCCGCGCAGATGAGCCGATCGCTGGGCAAACTCGCGGCATTGCCGGACCTGACGTCGGTGTGCTGCGGGCACGAATATACTGTGGCGAATCTACGATTTGCGCAGACTCTGGAACCAGGAAACCGGGACATACTGGATTATGCCGAAGAAGCCGCAGCGCGGCGTGGACAGAACTTGCCTACCTTGCCATCCGCGCTGGGACGGGAGCGACGTGTGAATCCCTTCTTGCGCTGCCGCGAACCTGCGGTGATTGCCGCCGCACAGGCTCATGCCGGACACGAGCTGCGTGATCCGATTGAGGTATTTGCCGTGATCCGAAGCTGGAAAGACACTTTCATCTGAACGAGCCATAGCACTGATGATTCGACGCACAAGTTTACTCGCTCTTCTGTGCGCCTGCGGCCTCGGCCTCGGCGGCTGCGCCACATTTTCTCACAAGACTCCGGCAAGTGCGGCAGTCACTACGGCTCCCTCGACAGTAACCAGTACAGCGGCACCTGCCGCTACCACCGGCAATACAGCTGATACCGCCACACCTATTCCCGATCTGAACGACACGTCGCCGCAAATCCAGTGGGAAGATCTAACCATCGCCCCGGCGGAAATCAAATACGGCAATCTCTGGAATTATCTCAGCAAGCATTTCAGCCTGTCCGCCACCGGCGGTGACGGCCGCGTACAGGGCGAACTCAACTGGTACGCCGATCACGGCGCATATCTGCAACGCATGGCCAACCGTGCACGCCCCTATCTGTATTACATCGTGCAACAGGTGCAAGCGCGCAAGATGCCGCTGGACTTGGTGCTGTTGCCAGTGGTGGAAAGCGCCTTCGATCCCTTTGCGTATTCCAACGGCCGCGCCGCTGGCCTGTGGCAATTCATTCCCGGCACCGGCCGCCGCTGGGATCTGAAACAGGACTGGTGGTACGACGGACGCCGCGACATCGTGGCGTCCACGCGCGCGGCGCTGGATTATCTGCAATACCTGCACAGCCAGTTTCACGGCGACTGGCTGCTGGCCTTGGCTGCGTACAATTCCGGCGGCGGTACCGTGAACCGCGCCATCGCGCGCAACGAACGCCGCGGTCTGCCCACGGATTTTTGGCATCTGGACCTGCCCGCGGAAACCCGTGCGTATGTGCCGCGACTGCTTGCCATTTGTCAGTTGGTGGCTACTCAGGGTCACTACGGCGTGGATTTGCCGGCTATCCCCAACAAGGCTTATCTGGTGCAGGTGGACGCGGGCGGCCAGATTGATCTGGCCACCGCCGCAAAGCTCGCCGGCATCAGCAGTCAACAAATGTATTTGCTCAATCCCGGTTTCAACCGCTGGGCCACCGACCCGAAAGGTCCAAGCACTCTACTGATGCCGCTGGACAAGCAGGCCGGATTCGAAACAGCGCTAGCTTCACTGCCGCCGCATGATCGCGTGCAATGGGCCACCCACCGCGTGCGCAGCGGCGACACCCTCGGCGGCATCGCACGGCATTATCACACCACTGTCGCCGTGCTGCGTGAGCTCAACGGCATCCGCGGCAACATTATCGGGATAAACCAGATGTTGCTGATCCCCGTGGCGCGCAACACTTTGGCGGATGCGACCCTGTTTGCCGAAGCACGGGTCGCGCAACGGCATCGCCATGTGCGCGATCACTATGAATCCCACGGGCGCATCGTGCACCGCGTGCGCAGCGGCGAATCCCTGTGGACCATCGCGCGCCATTACGGCGTCAAGGTGGCGCAACTGGCTCAATGGAACGGGCTGAACAGCAAGAGCGTACTGCACATCGGCCAGAAACTTACTATCCGGCCGCGCCACCCGTGGGTGATGGATACCGCCTACGAAACCGGCCCCGGGGCACGGGACACCCAGCGCACAGTTGTCTACACGGTGCGCGTGGGAGATTCCCTGTATTCCATCTCCTCGCGATTCCGCGTAAGCATCGCCGATATCGCCAGTTGGAACGGCATCAGCGAGCAGGATTATCTGCATGCCGGTGAACAGCTCAAGCTTTATGTGGATGTGGCCGATCAGTCCAGCAGCAGCTAGAACCCATCTCAAAACTGCTGCGCTGGCATAACTTTGTTGCGCGTCGGCTCGAAATGGCCGCTTTCGGCATCCTGCCTTCTGCGGCACTTGTACATCGCTCACATACTAGCGTGTACACTCCGCTTTCTGCCGCCACGGTACGCCGCATGCGGCGTACCGTTCTACCTGCGCTCGCGACGTTTTGAGATGGATTCTAGTTTTTTCGGATAGTCCAGACACGCGGTTGCGCGGCCAATTCATAAGGAGTCTTCATGGGATTTCTCGCCGGTAAACGTGCACTCATCGTGGGCCTCGCCAGCGAACGCTCCATCGCCTACGGCATCGCGGCCGCTTTCAAACGCGAGGACGCGGAACTGGCTTTCACCTACCAAGGCGAGCGTCTCAAGGAGCGCGTGGAGAGCATGGCCGGGGAATTCGGTTCGCAACTCACTTTTCCCATGGACGTGGCCAGCGATGCGGAGATTGATGCGGCCTTTGCCGCGCTAAAGAAGCACTGGGACAGGCTCGACATCATTGTCCATTCGGTGGCCTTCGCACCGCGCGAACAACTCGCTGGCAATTATGCAGACGTGGTGACCCGCGAGGGTTTCCAGATCGCCCACGATATCAGCGCCTACAGTCTCGCGGCGCTTGCCAAGGCCGGTCGGCCGCTGATGCAGGGGCGCAACGGCGCGCTGCTCACGCTGACCTATCTGGGCGCGGTGCGCGCCATCCCGAATTACAATGTCATGGGGCCCGCCAAGGCAAGTCTCGAGGCCAGCGTGCGCTTCCTCGCCAATGCGCTGGGTTCCGAGGGCATCCGTGTCAACGGCATTTCTGCCGGACCCATCAAGACACTGGCGGCCGCCGGCATCGGCGGTTTTCGCGCGATCCTGGAGCATGTGCAGAAAATGACACCGCTGCGAAAAAACGTAACGATCGAGGACGTGGGGAATGCAGCAGCGTTTTTGTGCTCAGATCTGGCCGCCGGCATCACAGGTGAAATCCTGTACGTGGACGCCGGTTACAGCCACGTGGGCATGAGCATCGGCTAAATACAGTTTTGATCGCCCGCAAAAAAGACCCGCATCACGGGCCTGTTCTTTTGCGAAACTGGCGTGGTGCTTATTCTTGGATGTTGTTGAGGTGGATCGTAATCTTGGCGTGTTGACGCAGATTCTCCAGATAGGCGGCGAATTCAGCTTCCGCATTGAGCCGTGTTAATTCCTGTATCTGTGCCGTGCGTTGATCCTTGCTCAGAGCGGAAACATCACCGGCTTTCACACCAGTAAGCATATAGACGGCTTGATCGCCGTTTGCCAGCGCTACGGCTCCTGATTCCGATGTGCCGTTCACGGGTTTGGGAGCGGCGAAAGCGGCGCTGAGTACCGGCGCCGGCACGCCGGCATCGCTGCGATTCACGAATTTTTCCGTTGAGAATTTTAGATTATATTTCTTCGCTACCTGTGCAGGATCCTGTCCGGATTTGAGCGCAGCCTGTATTGCCGTCGCGGTTTGCTGCGCCTGCTGTGCCGCATGCTGCTGCTTGAGCAGGGACACAATCTGGTCGTGCACTTCAGCCAGTGGTTTCTGCTCACTGGGAATGTGACTTTTCACACGGATCACCACCACGTGGTTGGGTCCAATCTGGATGGGATCGCTGTTGTTGCCCTGGACTAGGATCTCATCGCTGAAGGCCTTCTGGCGTACCGCCGGATTGGCGGCGATGCCAGTGCCGCTGTCACGGGTCACGTCGTTGACGGTCTCAATGGGCAGTTTGAGTTGATTGCTCACTGTCTGCAGCGAATCCGGGTGCTCGTATGCCAGATTCGCCAACTGATCACCGAGTGCGAAGTATTCGTCATCCGCTTTTTTCTTCTGATACTGAGTCAACAGATCGCTACGCACCTGATCGAACGGTTTGGTGCTAGGCGCACGAATGCCGTCGAGCTTGATAATGTGATAGCCATCCGGCAGGCGCACGGGCGCGGCGATATCGCCCACTTTTGGGATGCTGAATAATGCCTTTTCAAAAACCTGATCGCCGCTGCTGCCGCGGGTTATCCAGCCCAGATCACCGCCGCTTTTCGCCGAGCCCGCATCATCGGAATATTTTTCAGCCAGCTTGGCAAAATCGGCTCCAGCCTGGAGCTGCTTGTAGATATCCTCCGCCTTGGCTTTGGCGGTCGCATCAGTCTTGGGATCCTTGCCATTCACAGCAATCAATATGTGCTGTGCCTCGCGAGCCTCATCCTGCCTGAAGGATGCAAGTTGCTGCTGATAGGCGGCCTGCAACTGTTCTTCACTCGGCTGCACACTCTTGGCTAGTTGCGCCTCGTCCAGATCCACATACGCAAGCGTGAGTTTCTCAGGGGTCATGAACTGGTCGGCATGTGATTTGTAATACGCCTGGATATCGGTATCGGAAACCTTCATCGCGCTCAGATACGGCTTTGTGGAAATTGTGAGATAGGCGATCTGACGTTGCTCGCCTTTCACAGCCTGGACGATTTCCAGTTGCTGCGGCGTGGCGAAGGCACTTGCCTGGATGGCGTTCTGCAACTGATTTACGGCCAATCCCTGGCGTTCGCGTTGTTCGAAGGACGCCGTGGTCATGCCGGCATTGGTGAGTGCTGACTGATAGACCAGCGACGAAAACTTGCCGTCCACCTGAAAAGCCGATATCTTTTGAACCGCCGTCACCAGATCCGAGTCGCTGACGCTGTAATGCTGTTTCTCAATCTGCTGGTTCAGCAGCGTCTCGTTGATAAGCTGCCGCAGTACCTCCTGACGCAACTGCTTCTCGTCAATCATC
>JBOIAY010000237.1:0-1675 GCA_050739255.1 Gammaproteobacteria bacterium | reverse complement strand
GTGGAATACGTATTTCTGTTTACTTTGGGCGCCGGCGTCGTAGTGCTGCTGGCCGCCGTACAAGCCACCCGCGACGAACGCCGTTTTGAGGCCGCGGTGCTGCGCGCACTGGGTGCCTCGCGCCGCCTGCTGCGCTCCGCCACCGCCATCGAATATGCCGCGCTAGGATTTACCGCAGGATTATTGGGTGCGCTGGCCGCAACGCTTGTCGCCTGGCTGCTCGCCAGCCGCATTTTTTCGCTACCCTATCACCCCGATTGGCGAGTGTGGGTTGTCGGGATAATTGCGGGTACAGTAATTGTTGCCGTAAGCGGCCTGCTGGCGACACGGCGCGTGCTCAACACGCCGCCGGTGGAGACGTTGAGAGAAACATAATCCGCGCGGAAATGCCGGTGTATTGCTAGCCACGAATCTTCCAGCGTTTTGGGTTACGGCTGGCGTGCATGACTGCAATCACAATAAGCCGGATGCTTTCGTCCAGAAAATAAACACCGAACGGAAACCGCCTCATAAGAATGCGACGAACTTCTTTGTAAACTCTCGGATAACTCCGCGGTTGATCGGCAATTCTGGTGAGCGCCTTCACAAGCTCATCGAGAAACTCATGACCCAAGCCCAAACGCTGGCTTTCATACCAGCTTGCGGCATCCGTCATGTCCCGCTCCGCCTCCGGCCGGAGGTAAATGGAAACAGTCATATCCTGCGGCGAATGCCAGTGATTACTTCATCCGCTTTCCGGCCAAGATCGCGATCCGTCGCATAGGCATTCAAACGCTGCTTTAGCTCAATCTCCTGCTCCTTCGTCAACGGCAGCGCATTCTGATCAGCGGCAATGCTGTCCCACAGGTCTTCCACAAACCTGATCCGCTCTTCGAGAGGGATTTCTTGATACTTGGTTGCCATCTGCAAACCTCCTTACTGATACGGCGTCCGTCCTGCCTCTGCCCAAACAGTAAATCAAAACTATCTTAATACCAAGGGTTACTTAAAACATCTACTGTCGGAAGGTCCGGGTCATGTTACAGTTTATCATTCTGACTGACACATGTGGGTCATCGGGATTATTGCAGATACCGTTATTGTCGCCTCCAGCGGCCTGCTGGCAACGCGTCATGTACTCAGCGCGCCGCCGCTGGAGACGTTGCGGGAGAATTAAACCGCACAGATAAATAGTCACGCTATATCTCTTCTTAGATTTATGAGGATTCAGCCATGGCCGAAAAAGACATTGAAAATGGACTATATGAGATTCTTCTAGGAGGCAGCACTTCTTCTTCCGTACTAGATAATCTTTTATTGAGAAACACAAACACGAATATAAGAAATCTCAGTGATCTAATACAATCAAAACCTTATGAGATTATTAAAGATAATAGTAGATGGAACTTATTCCCAAATCTTATGACCGACATAATCGGGGGAATGACTCCAGACATTGTTCTGCGATCTAATTTATCGGGTCAAAACCGCATTATCATTGAAGTTAAGGAAACAGACTCAATACATCACGACATTGAGAGTTCTCAGATAATCCGTTATTTCCTACATTTATTACGGGGAGCACTAAATAATTGACAATTTTACGCTGCCGCATAGCGTACGTGTTCTTCCTGGAAGAAGTTGCGCACGATGTGCGGCTGCCGTTGCCGGCGGCGCAGATGGCTGCGCAGGCTGT
>JBOIAY010000236.1:0-14643 GCA_050739255.1 Gammaproteobacteria bacterium | reverse complement strand
TGTAGTGATCTCCCTCGCGCACCGCACGGCAGCGCACCGCCGCAAGGTCTGAGCCGGCCTGGGGTTCGGAAAGATTCATGGTGCCAGTCCACTCACCGGCGACCATTTTGGGTAGGAAACGTTTTTTAAGTTCGTCCGAACCACTCAGGATCAGTGCTTCCACCGCGCCCTGGGTCAGCAGCGCACACAATGCATAGGACATGTTGGCCGCCTGCCACATTTCCTGCACCGGCGCGGACACCAATTGCGGCAATCCCTGTCCACCGGATTCCGCTGGGATGGCGAGCGCGTTCCAACCATCCGCCACGAAACGCGTGTAGGCTTCCTTGAAACCATACGGAGTGGTCACTTCTCCGTTTTTGAAGCTGCAGCCTTCCTGATCACCCGCCTGATTCAACGGCGCCAGCACCTCGGCGGCAAACTTGGCCGCGGCATCCAGCACGGTCTCCGCCAGCTCCGGCGTGGTGTCGCCATAACCGGGCAAGCGGGTGACGCCCGCCAGATCGGCGAGCTCGTTCAAGACAAATTGCATGTCCCGCAGGGGGGCGGTATAGCTGGCCACATACGCTCCTGATTTTGTTGAAAAAAGAAAACAGGTACCGGGGCTGGAAGGGTCATTTTACGGTGTGGGGCGCCTGGCGGGAAATCCCGCTACGGGGATTCGTCCATTAATTGGTGGAACAAGCTGGATTCCCGCTTGTAGAAGCCTTCCGTGTGGAAGGAATCCTCCAGCTTCAGATATTCATAGTCGAGATGGTGGCACAGCTCGTGCAGAAAAGTGCGCAGGAAGCTGCGAAAGGCCACTACCTGCTTCCTCTGTGCGGTCCGCATCCACAGGGTGATTTTCGCAACCTTGAGCCGGCCCTCCACGCCTTCATAGAAGCCATGCAACTCGCCATAGTCGTTGGAGGGCCGTGCCGCCATCACCTTGATGGTGACCGGCGGTGTTTTGAGCTGTTGCAGTATGCCGCTCGCCAATTCCTTGCAGACCGCTTCCACCACGACGCGCTTGTCTGTCTTGAGCGCATCAACCAATTTCGCCGCTACCGGCCGCAAGGGTGCCGGATCCGGCAACACGAGAGTTTCAATCCTGTCGCTCGCCTGATAGATGCGCTTGTTTGCAGCGCTCAGGCGATTGTAATAATTAAAGACCATATACCGCAATCTCTGATTTTTGGAGGTACCCTATCTACTATCATACGGGTATGATCAACAATCATCCTCCACAAATGTATCGCATTTTGTTCGGCCGTCTCGCGTTCCTGGGGGTGCTGTACTTTTTCCTGATCTCGGCGCTGGTGCAATTCTTGCGCCCGGACTACAGTTTCATGGGCACGCCCCTGAGTTTCTACCTGCTGGGCCCTTACAACGGCTGGCTGCATGCGGGCTTTTATGCGTTGGCCGCCGCCATCGTGATGCTGGCGATTGGTTGTTACTTCGGCAGTGAGCGTCAGGCACGCACTGCCGCGACACTGGTGCTGTTTATCCTGGGGGCGCTGGGCGTGGTGGTAACGGCCATCTCGCCCACCGATACCAACGCCAATCTTACGCTGCATGGCGCCATTCATATCGCGGCGGCGGCACTCGCCTTCCTCACCACCAGCGTGGCCATGCTGATCCAGTCCTGGCGCTTCCGGCAGGATGCCCGCTGGCGGCCGCACTTTCGTCCCGCCATACAGCTGGCGGTGTTCGAGTTCATCGTGCTGTGGTTTTACGCGCTGGTTCACTCTCCGGCGCGCGGTTTCATGGAGAAATTCACCATCCTGCTGATACTGGCATGGCTCGGGGTCGTGACCTGGTGGCTACAGTCCCCATCCACACAGGCGAATCCCACTCAGCCGCTATAATTTCCACATATTCATTACAACAACGGATTGCCATGAGCCGCTGGCGCCCCGCTCCACCCAAGTCCTCGCCCTACATCACGCTGGCCGGTTACAGGCGGCTGGAGAGCGAGATCAAGCAATTGTGGCAACGGCGGACCGAAGTGGTACAAGCGCTATCGGCGGCGGCGGCCGAGGGCGATCGTTCCGAGAACGCCGAGTACATTTACAGGAAGAAACAGTTGCGCGAGATGGACCGGCGTATCGGTTACTTGCAAAAGCGCATGCCGCAACTGCACGTCATCTCCGATCCGCCGCCCGACCGGAACCGGGTGTTCTTCGGCACGCGTGTGACATTGGAAGATGAACGCGGCAAACAAACTACATATCAGATCGTGGGCGCGGATGAATTTGATCCAGGTGAGCATTGCATCAGTATTGATTCACCCTTGGCCAAGGCGCTGCTCAATAAAGCCGTTGATGACGAGGTGAAAGTGATAACCCCTTCCGGTGAAACGCGTTATTGCATCATTAAAGTGCGATATGAACCGTAGGAATGCTACTCGTATTCCGGACTACGCCTGTTTCCCAAACAGTTTTTCCAATTCCGCTTTGGCCTTGTCGGCACCGCTGTCGTCATGCGGCTGAAAGGCATCTGCCCTCGGTTGAAAGTATTCACAGAAATTGGCGCGCTGCTTGTCCTTGGGTGGATCAGCGCGCTGTTCGGCGCAACTTTCCGCTTTACGCGGATCGTAAAAGCCGCACTGGCGGCAGGTGTGCAATTCAGCATGGCAAGCCAAACATTCCGAAAGCCGCGACAGCGGCATGGGTACGTCCTTGAGGGGCGCTCCGCACTTCCAGCAGACGAGTGGATGGATGGAATTCACACTTTGTCCCCTCTCCCTCCGGGAGAGGCTGGGTGAGGGGATTACGCCCAGGCGGCGTTGGTATCCGTAGGCGCGTGATAATAATCGCTCTCTTCCGAGAACTGCAGGATCAGCTTCTTGAGTTCCGCCTGACGCAGTTTCGCCGTGGAGACCGGCGCGCAGTCTTCACACATGGGGTCGTCGCAGGGCTGACGCGAGTACAGCCAGTAATGCACGGCGCCGGCCAGCAAGCCGTCGGCAATATCCCACATGTCCGCTTCGGGATGCTCTTCGGCGAAACTGTTGGCCAGTTCCACCACCTGCTGCGCTGTCGTATCGAAAGAGGTGGTTTCGGTATCCATGGGCGTATCCGGAAAATGAAGTGAGGTGGATATTCTAGCAGAACCGCCACCAGAGCCTCCGGCTCAGGCGGAGTGGATGCTGTGCCTGTAATTCACCTGGCGCTGTTTCAAATACGCGAGGACATAGTTGAAACAGTTTGCATCATGCCCGACGATTTCGGGCGGATGTACGCCCGGTTCGCGAAACTTGTTTTCCAGCAGCAAATTCGCGCCTGCGGCACAGGTGAAGCCGGTGGTGCGCGCCATGGAAGTAAATCCGGTGGCGGGATCGTATTCGTCATGAACTTCCCACACGTGGCGCAGCCGCTGGCTGCTTTCCTCGCCTTCCACTGTCACGCGCATGACCGTGAATTCCGCTTCGCCCGGTTCCAGTTTCCATTGATCCATCAACAACCTCGCGGACATGTCCAGTGGCCGAATTCTGGCGCCGCCGATTTCAACCGCGCCCTCGGCGAAAAACCCCGCCTGTATCAGCGCTTCAATGAGCGCCACATGGCCCGGATAGCGCAGAGTCTTTTCCGCCATGTCCGGAATATGCGCCATGGTCTTGAGCAGCGAGCGCAGGCCGTCGGTGTTGAACGCTTCCAGCGTGCCGACACCTTCGAATTCAACGTTCTCCCGTTCCGTCAGCGCCGGCAGCGTGACGATTTTTCCACCGCGTTGCAGGCGCGCAGGCCGAGTGTATTCCTCGATCACGTCAATCGGTGAAAACGGCGCCTTGTAAAGGAAAGGCGGTTGAGGATGTTTCGGCAAACCGCCCACCAAACATTCGAAGCGCATGACGTTCATCCGCGCATCGTGATGTCCGAGAATGATGTTGTCCATGCCGGGCGCCACGCCGATGTCCACCAGCGCGGTGACGCCTTTGTGCTTTGCTAGTGCATCCAGTTCCAGCGCATCCTCCGGAAAGAATGAGATGTCGGCTACGTCCTTGCCGGCTTCGATGAGTACCTTCAAAGTCCGGTACCCCATGAAACCCGGCACCGCACACACCACCAGATCGAACGGCTGCACGAAGGCTGTAAGCGCCGGCGCATCGCCGATGTCCAGCCGCCGGAGTTCAATTCCCTTATTCGCCAGCCGCGTCAGTGTCTGGTCGCTAAGGTCTGCCGAAGTGACATCGTGCTGGTGGGCCAGATCCCGGGCGATGACGCTACCCACCATCCCGGCACCCAGTACGCAAATATTCATGTTTGTATTCTCTAGGGTCTTGCCGCAAAGGGCGCCCATCTTGGTACAAGGCAGTGACCGGCTGCAAGCGCGTTTCCGTCAAACCCGGTATTTCTGCTAATCTAGCCGACATTACCCATTCAGATCAGCCGTACATTACACATGGCCAGCGAACCCAAAGACCTCGATATCCAGATGCATCCTGAACACCTCTATCAGGAAGAGGTATTCACGGACCGCAGCGTCGGCACCATCCAGCGGCTCACGCCGGTGACGCGCGACGGCGGCCCGGATCAGACCCGGCCCGTGATTTACTCGGGGCAGACCCAGATCCTCACGCCGGTCGGTACCTTGCCCATCAGTTTCGAGATTGAGGCCAAATCACTGCACGAAGCAGCGGAGAAATTCGGCGACGGCGCCAAAATCGCGATTGAACAGACCATGAAACGTCTGGAAGACCTGCGCCGCGAAGCAGCCTCTTCCATCGTGGTGCCGGGAAGCGGTAACGGCGGTTTGGGGAATCTCGGCGGACCGAGCGGTATTCCCGGCGGCGGCAAAATCCGAATACCGTAAAACCTAAAGAAACTCTGAATAATTTCGTTCGTACTGAGCCAGGCTTGTCCTGAACTCGTCGAAGGGAAACATGAATGGAATTTCCTCTCGCCTATTCAATTCGTTGAAGACCACCCTTCGATATGGCTCTCCTGAGCGCAGCCGAAGGACTCAGGGCTAACGGAGAGTAAATCTGAATTCGCCTACGGCGGGCCAGATTAAGTGTACTAGCCGCGTAAGGCCCAGTCCACGGCTGCGCGCGCGTGGATTTCCGTGGTATCAAACAGCGGGATGTCGGCCGACTTTGAATCACCGAACAGTGTAAATTCCGTACAGCCCAGAATTGCAGCTTCTGCGCCTGCCGCCGCAAGACGGGCGATGATCTTGAAAAACACTTCCTGCGAAGCTGATCGCACCTCGCCCTTGCACAGCTCTTCGAAAATGATGCGATGCAGCACGTCACGCTCTGCTTCGTCCGGAATCATTATCCGAAGATTGTGTTGCTGCTCCAGCCGCCTGCGATAGAACTCCTTTTCCATGGTAAAACGCGTGCCAAGCAAGGCAACACGCCGGAGACCTTGTTGTATGATTGCCTCGGCCGTGGCATCGGCGATATGGATGAGCGGCAACTTCACGGCCGCCTCGATCTCGGGCGCCACGATGTGCATGGTATTGGCGCAGATCACGAGGGCTTCCGCGCCACCGCGCTGCAAACGTTGTGCGGCATCCACCAGCAGACGCGCCGCGCCCGTCCAGTCATCGGCGTGCTGCAATTTCTGCAGCGTGTCGAACTCGATGCTGTAGAGCAGCAGTTGCGCGGAATGCAGGCCGCCGAGGCGTTGCGCCACCAGCTGGTTTATGCGCGCGTAGTAATGCGCGGTGGATTCCCAGCTCATGCCGCCAATCAGCCCCAAGGTTTTCATGGGTATACGGCATCCTTCGGTAACGTTATCCATTGACTGGTTCTATGGAGCTCAGCCCACGCGAGTTTTCCCGGGCGCCGGAGCTTTCTAAGCGCGGCTTCCAGCCTGAGTGCGGCGGAACGGTTGGGAACTTGCCGGGCAGCCAGCAGTTTGGTGGGCGGATTGGCCCGGGTGAACCGTGCGCCTTTCCTGCCGCCACGGTGTTCGCCGAACCGCCGCTCAAGGTCTGTTGTGATACCGGCGTACAACCGCCCGCCGCGGCATTCCAGCAAATACACGTAATAGGACTTGATTCCGGCGTGCATTAATCTTTCGAGCAGCGCTTTATTTCAGTAGTAGATCATCCTTCGGCAGCTGCTTGCAGTACCAGATCGCCAGTTTGTGGCGCATGGTTTGCTGCGAGACCTGGTCTTCCGGCAAGGGTTGGATCAGCTTGTCGTGGATCAACAGCCGGTAAATATACAGAATCTTCTCGCTGGCGGAATCCGCCGGCTCGAACACTGCCGCACCGCGCTTTTCGGCATATCTCACGCCGGCGAGTATCGCGCCTTTCACCAATTCCGCTTCGTGTTTCAGTTCCTTCACGATGACTTTGGTCAGCCCGATGAAACTCGCGCCGCCCGCGAAGACCGGAACCAGGCGTCGAGACTCCAGGCACCGCCACCGGCCGCGGCGAAGTACAGGAACACGAAGCAGTAGAACACAATGTCTTCACCACCGTTTACGATAGGAAGGAAGCCGTGGGGCGCGCTGACCATGAAATACGCAACGGCCATTTCACCGGACAAGATGAAGGCCACCGGACGGGTGAACAGCCCGAGCAACACCAAAGCCCCGCCGAAGGTTTCCAGTACTCCGGCCAGACCGATGAGGGAAACCAAGTGAACGTGCCCCATGGACACAGGGTAATGAAACAACTTCGATGTCCCATGCTGCATGTACAAAAATCCCACGATGATGCGCAGGACACTCAGGAAACGCGGGGACCATGTATCCAGAAAGTCTTTGCTGATCATGATTAAGATTCCTGTAGTGACTGGATGTAAAGCTCGTTGAATTTTTCAATCCCTGCCGCCATCGCGTTGGATATTGCCGCTCCTGCAGGCACAATTTCCCGTGGGAGCGGCCGTACTGGCCGCGATACTTTATGGATACTCACACGCCCAGGTAATCGCCCTTGCCGATCTCCACGCCGTTGTGCCGCAGAATGGCGTAGGCGGTGGTGACATGGAAAAAGAAATTCGGGTACACCCGCTCAAGCAGATAGTCCTGACCCTTGAGTTGCAGGGTTTTGTCACGCACTTTCAGTTCGATGCGCCGCTCCTCGGAGCCGTCAATTTGTGCCGGCTTGACGCTCTTGAGATACGCAATGGTTTTGTCCAAGCGTGCGTAGAGTTCCGCGAAAGTCTGTTCGTTGTCCTCAAATTTAGGTGGCTCCACACCTGTGAGCCGCGCCGCACAGCCCTTGGCCTGATCCGTCGCAATTTGCACCTGACGCACCAGCGGGAACATGTCGGGGTAGAGCCGCGCGCCGGTGAACACGGAAGGATCAATCTTCTTTGTCTGGGCATGGGCTTCGGCCTTCTTGAGAATGGCCGAAAGATTGCCGAGCATGCGGATGAAAACTGGCACCGAGGCCTGATACATTGACAGCGACATAAGTGAACCTCCTTAAAGATTATTGAAATGTGGTGGAACAAGTGCGGGAATTCTACGCCTCCTTAAGCCTGCCGGCCTTGGAAGTCCCGTCACTTGCCAAGCTCTGGCTGGCAATGACTGTAACAGGCCGAAACTGGCGCTCAAGCAACACTGCGTTGCTGCAGGATGTGTCGCCAGCTTTCCATCCACCGTGCCAGCTCCGATGCTTTCATCGGCATCCCGATGTACCTGCCCTGCATGTGATCGCAGCCAAGTTCCCGCAGATTGTCGAAAATATCTCCTGTCTCGACGCCTTCCGCCGTCACCGTGAGGCCGAGGTTATGCGCCAGCTGGATGATGGCATTGACGATGATGGCGTCGTTCTTGTCAGCGCGCATGCCGGCGACAAATGTCTGGTCAATCTTGATCTCCCGGATCGGCAGTTTCTTCAGATAAGACATTGAGGAATAGCCGGTGCCGAAATCATCAATCCCGATGCGGATACCCATCTCCGAAAGCTGGTTGAGGATATTCAGGGTGCGCTCCTGGTCCGCCATCAGGACGCTCTCGGTGATCTCCATGCAGAGGGTGCCTCGCGATGCTTCGCGCGCGGCCAACAGGCCGGCCACAACATTGGGAAACTCCGGATCCAGCAGGCTGTGGGCCGTCATGTTTATTGCGATTTCGATTCCGGGAACCGCGGCGTGCCAGGCATCCATGTCCTTGAGCGCCTGGCGTATCACCCAGACGGAAAGTTCCTTGATAATGCCGGTGCGCTCGGCCATGGGTATGAATTCAACGGGCTTCAGCAGACCGTAGCGGGGATGATTCCAGCGCACCAGTCCCTCCGCGCCGAGTATCTGCCCGTCCACCCCGCTCACCTTTGGCATGTAATACAACTCCAGCTCACTGCCCTGAATGGCTTGGCGCAATTCCCCGATGAGCGTAAGCCGCTGCGGGCTGTGAGAATCCAGGTCGGTGGAATACAGGATGTAGCCCCGGTGTTCGTCCTTCGCGACGTACATGGCCACATCGGCGCGCTGCATCAGGGTGTCGGCGTCGCGTCCATGTTCCGGGGCGAGCGCCGCTCCCATGCTTGCCGCCAGGTTAATGGTGACACCTTCGAGAACAGCCGGGGGTTCCAGCGCCTTTTGGATACTGTGCACCATCTTGTCAAGGGCTTTTGGCCCGGAGATGTCAGTCAGGATGATGCCAAATTCATCGCCGCCGAGCCGCGCGAGAGTGATGGAGGCGGCAATCGCATTCCGCATGCGTGTGGCAGCGCTCTTGAGCACGCGATCGCCGTTGTAATGCCCGAGGGTATCGTTGATCTCTTTGAAGCCGTCGAGATCCAGGATCATCACCGCAAGCTGCTCCTCAGCCGACCGCACCGTATGCAGAGCGTGCTCAAGTCGGTCGGTGAACAACGCGCGATTGGGCAGCCCCGTGAGCGAATCGTGGGTGGATTGATGCGCGATTTGATGTTCGAGGGTAGCCGTCTGGGTGCGCAGATCGTTGGTCTGATCCAGGACCATGGCGCCGGCCTCGAAGGCCATGAGTGAGCTGGTGTACTGGCCCCAGAAGGCGAAGAAAAACGGCAACAGGTCCAGCACCCACAGCACCGGGTTGGTTTTCTGGGTGTTGATCACCGCATCAAGGCTCAGGGAGTTGCCGTTACTGAAATAGGCGCTGAGCAAGGTAGCGATAACGACCGTGACAACCGCAATCAGCACTCCGAAGATGGAGCGCCTGGATGCCTTGGATTTGAGAAGCCGGGCGTTTTCCGAAAGAACCTGACTAACCGCAGCCATCCATCCTCCTTAGGAATACACCCGGAGATCCGCCAAACAGTTATATAGAGTAGACCAGTAGTGTCACAACGTCTAGCGTAAATTCATCAGAAAACTCAATGGTTACGGACACTTACAAACATTCTGAGGTGGTTTCGATTTCAACCATGCTTGTAAATTGACATGGTTTAAATTCAATGGCTTACGCTATCAAAACACTCATTTTGAGAAACGTTGGGACACTACTGAGAGTAAACCAAAAATTCCCGCAAGACCGGCGGGGATGGCAAATTTCGTGTGGGTTGAAGAAGGTTGATTAATCAGCGGTACAGATTCTGGATTTCGTCGAGTGCTTTGGCGCCGGGGCAGAGTTCCGAATACGGCAGGTCGCGCAGGGCTTCGCTCACGGTATTGCTGATATCGTGCATTTCGCGCTGGTCTTCATCTATGTAAAGCAGGCCGGTGACGATTTCGCCACGCTTCTGGTGTTTGTGCAGATAACTGTAAGCCTGGGCGCGGTCGGTGGGGTTGTAATCGCGCGAGACCTTGCGCAGCAGCACGGTGCTGCCGTCGTGCAGTTCCACCGGCATGGCCTCGCCGTCGTCGTAAGCAGCACGGATGGGTTTCCTGGGTGGCACGAAGTCGGCGTGCACCGCCGGATGATAAAACTGGCGGGTGTTGGCATAGCTCTTGGTGGAATCCTCGTGGTCGTTGAAGGTCACGCAAGGCGAGAGCACGTCCAGCATCGCGAAACCGTTGTGCATGATGCCGGCCTTGATGAGCGGCACCAGTTGCGCCTTGTCGCCGGAGAAGCTGCGCGCCACGAAACTACCGCCCAAAGTGAGCGCCGTCACTACCGGATCAATTGGTGGCTGCTGGTTTACCTCGCCTTTTTTGGCCTTGCTGCCGACATCGGCGGACGCGGAAAACTGGCCTTTGGTAAGGCCATACACGCCGTTGTTTTCGATGATGTAGAGCATATTGAGATTACGGCGCAGCGCGTGGATGAACTGGCCAAGGCCGATGGAAAGTGAATCACCGTCGCCGGAAATGCCGATGTAATACAGATTGCGGTCGGCGGCGTTCGCGCCGGTGGCAATGGACGGCATGCGGCCATGCACCGCGTTGATGCCATGGGCTTCAGAGAGAAAATACGTGGGCGTTTTCGATGAACAGCCGATGCCGCTCATCTTCGCGACCTTGTAGGGCTCGATGTTCAATTCCCAGAACGCCTGGATGAGCGCCGCGGTAATGGAATCGTGGCCGCAGCCGGCGCAGAGCGTGGACATGCTGCCTTCGTAGTCGCGCATGCTGAGGCCCAGCTCGTTCCTGGGCAGCTTGGAATGTGCAACCTTGGGTTTCTGCATGAAACTCATGCCGCTGCTCCTTTGGCCAGCACTTCACTGACGCCGCTGATAATGCAGCGCGAATCAATGGGCATGCCGCCGTAATGCAGGATGGAAATGAGCTTGCGCCGGTCCACGTTCGTCTCCAACAATAACAAGGATTTCAATTGCGCGTCGCGGTTCTGCTCCACCACAAAGATGCGCTCATGGTGGTTCAGAAACTCGTCCACCTGTTTGCTGAAGGGAAAACCGCGCACCCGCAGGTAATTCACCTCAGTGCCCTCGCGCGAGAGCATATCCAGAGCCTCACGCACCGCGGCGTCGCAACTGCCGACGGAGACAAGGCCCGTCTTCACGCCCTTGCGGCTCTTGATGATGGGCGCCGGCACCATCTCCCGGGCGGTGTCGTGCTTGCGTCGCAAGCGATCCACCACGTCCTGGTAATCCGCCGCATCCTCGGTGTAGCCGCCGCGGCGGTTGTGGCCGGAGCCGCGCACGAAAAATGAACCTTTCGGATGCACGCCGGGATACGTGCGGTAGCAGATACCGTCGCCATCTTTGTCGGTGTAGCGGTGGAAAATCTGCATGTTCTCCAGTTGTTCGCGTGTATAAACCTTGCCGTGGTCGGGCGCGTAACTCGCATCCCACTGAATTTTCGGCACCATCCAGTCGTTCATGCCGATGTCGAGATCCGAGAGCACGAACACGGGCGTTTGCAGACGTTCGGCCAAATCGAAAGCCGCAATGGCGAAATGGAAACATTCCGCCGGGTCCGCCGGGAACAGCAGCACATGGCGGGTGTCGCCGTGCGACGCGTAGGCGGCGAACAGGATGTCGCACTGCTGGGTGCGCGTGGGCATGCCCGTGGACGGACCGACGCGCTGCACATCGAACAACACCGCCGGGATCTCTGCATAGTAGGCGAAGCCGATGAATTCATTCATGAGGGAAATGCCGGGGCCGCTGGTGGGCGTGAAGGCGCGTGCGCCGTTCCAGGCAGCGCCCAGCACCATGCCGATGGCGGCCAGTTCATCCTCGGCCTGTACGATGCAGTAGCGGTGTTTGCCGGTGCCGGGATCCACGCGGCAGCGCTCGCAGAATTCCTTGAACGCGTCCATGAGCGAAGTGGACGGTGTAATGGGATACCAGGCACCGACGGTGGCGCCGGCGTACACGCACCCCAGACCCGCCATGGTATTGCCATCCACCATGATGTGGCCGTCGGTGGCGTGCATGGGTTCGAATCGCAAGGGCAGCGGGCATACAAAATGTTCTTTTACGTACTGATAAGCCAGTTCGATGGCCTTGAGATTTCCGGCGATGAGCTTGGCCTTGTCGGCGAAGGTTTCCTTGAGCAGTTGTTCCACCACCTGCATGTCGAGATCGAGCAGGGCCGCGAGCGCGCCGAGATAGCACACGTTCTTCATCAGGATGCGGGCGCGCACGTTCTCGAATTGCTTGTTCACCATTTGCGCCAGTGGAATGCCGATGATGGTCACATCCTCGCGTATGATCTGTTTGTCACGCGGCCAGGTGGAATCGTAGATGAAATAACCGCCAGAACTGACTTCCGCCAGATCGCGCGCGTAGGTCTGGACATTCATGGCCACCATAATGTCCACGCGGCCGGAACGCGCCAGATAGCCCTCACGGCTCACGCGAATCTCGAACCAGGTGGGCAGGCCCTGGATGTTGGAGGGAAAGAAATTCTTGCCCACCACCGGGATACCCATGCGGAAAATGGCCTTCATCAGCAAGCCATTGGCGCTCGCCGAGCCGGTGCCGTTGACGTTGGCGATCTTGATGACGAAATCGTTGATGCGCGTATTCATGCTCAGGCCCGGCGCCGTTCGGGCACCGGCGGTGCGCCCTCATCACTGGCGTAAGGAATCTTCAGCGTGGATTTCTGCATGTCCCAGGCGGCGGTCGGACAGCGCTCGGCACACAGGCCGCAATGCACGCACTGGTCCTCGTCCTTCACCATCACGCGGCCGGTTTGCTTCAGCGGCGCGGACACATATAACAACTGCTGGCGATTCTCGGCGGGCGCCTTCAGGCGCGTACGCAGATCGTCCTCCTCGCCATTGTGGGTGATGGTGAGGCAGGCCGTCGGGCATATGTCAATGCAGGCGTCGCATTCAATGCACAGCGGCGCGAAGAACACCGTCTGGATGTCGCAGTTGAGACAGCGTTCCACTTCGATTTCGGTCTGTTCCGCACCGAAACCCAGTTCCACTTCGATGTTGATTTTCTTGAAACGTTCCTTGAGGCTCACGTGCGGCACCAGCCGCCGAACCGAGGGATCGAAGTTGTTGCTGTAGCTCCATTCGTGGATGCCCATCTTGGTGCTGGCGAGATTCATGGCATACGGCAGACGCGCGCTAATATCCTCGCCGTGACAATGTTTGTGGATGGAGATGGCCGCCTGATGGCCATGCTCCACCGCCCAGATGATATTCGCCGGCCCGAAGCCCGCGTCACCCCCGAAGAACACGCCGGGCCGCGTGGACCGCATGGTCTTCTTGTCCACCGTCGGCACATGCCACTGATCCAGTTCGATGCCGATGTCGTTTTCGATCCAGGGAAAGGCATTCTCCTGGCCAATGGCCAGCACGATGTTGTCGGCGGGGAAGAATTTCTCGCCGGTTTTTTTCGATTTGAGCTTGCCGTTCTCCTCGTGATACTCCAGCACCTCGAACTGCATGCCCTTGAGGCGGCCGTTCTCCAATACGAATTCCCTGGGTGAATGGCACTGCACCATTTCCACTTTTTCCTCTATGGCTTCCTCCAGCTCCCAGTCCGAGGCTTTGGTCATGGTAAGCGGCTTGCGCGCCATGACTTTCACGTCATTGGCGCCGAGGCGCAACGAGCTGCGGCAGCAATCCATGGCGGTGTTGCCGGCACCGATGATGAGCACCTTCTTGCCCACGGAATCAATGTGACCAAAAGCCACGGACTCAAGCCAGTCAATGCCGATGTGCACGTGCGCCTGATCGTCATGGCGGCCGGGGATTTCCAGGTTCTTGCCGCGCGGCGCACCGCTGCCGACGAACACCGCATCAAACCCTTCAGCGAGCAACGCTTTCATGCTCTCGATGGGCTGGCTCAGGCGCAGGTCCACGCCCATGTCGAGGATCATGTTGACCTCCTCGGTAAGCACTTGCGTCGGCAGGCGGAACGCAGGAATGTTGGTGCGCATCAGGCCACCCGGCTCGTGCTGTTTCTCGAACATGACGATTTCATAACCGAGCGGCAGCAAATCATTCGCGACCGTGAGCGAAGCGCAGCCTGCGCCCACGCAGGCGATGCGCTTGCCGTTTTTGTGCTTGGGAACCTTCGGCAGACGTTCCACGATATCGCCCTTGTAATCGGCGGCCACACGCTTCAGCCGGCAGATAGCGACCGGCTTCTCGTCCACGCGGCTACGCCGGCAGGCGGGCTCACAGGGCCGGTCGCAAGTGCGCCCCAGGATGCCCGGGAATACATTGGATTCGCGGTTCAGCATGTAGGCGTCGGCGAAACGCCCTTGGGCGATGAGACGGATGTATTCGGGTACGTTGGTATGGGCCGGGCAGGCCCATTGGCAATCCACGACCCTGTGAAAGTAGTCGGGATTCGAGGTGTCGGTTGGTTTCACAAAGGCTCCGGCAGCGGCTTCGGACGATCGCGCTTCTTGCCATTCCCTGCGGAAATGGGGGCGGCGTTCACGCGCTGCTCATACCAAGAAGCATAGCCCACTTAAGTAAAAAGAGAAGGGTTATCGCAAGAAAACTCCAGTGGGCACCCGATCCGCATGACTGGCGGCAGGTTTTGGAGCAGGTGTTACGTTCCGGAGACCCGGTGTTGTCCGGGTCACCGGCTCGTGCCAGACAGGCGGCAAACGGCGTCACCCGGTGCAGGAAGCCGCGATACGATGGCCCTCCATGATCTCGGTCATCTGCATCTGATGGGCGCT
Organism: Gammaproteobacteria bacterium; assembly: GCA_050739255.1. Classification (GTDB taxonomy): domain Bacteria; phylum Pseudomonadota; class Gammaproteobacteria; order Natronospirales; family REEB76; genus REEB76. The sequence goes on along the minus strand of JBOIAY010000236.1, from coordinate 218 downwards.
GAAGTTCCCCTGTACACTCATATTGCCGGTGTAATGATCTGCGCCGTCGAAATTCATGGTGCTGCTGAAAGTAATGGGCACCTCTAAAAATCAGAGATTTTGGTTTCTGGGTAGGCAAAAATGGCCGAGCAACCGGAGTGTATATGCCAATACATGAGGATTGCGAGGTCATTTTTAACGCCGCCAGAAAGTAAAAGATCAATTTTTAGAGGTGCCCT
>JBOIAY010000235.1:0-2341 GCA_050739255.1 Gammaproteobacteria bacterium | reverse complement strand
GGAAGCACCGAATAAAAAGTAGCGCATGCTGAAAATTGACATCCACACCCACATCCTGCCGAAAGACTGGCCGAATCTGAAAGAGCGTTACGGTTACGGCGGCTTCATTCAGTTGGAACACCACGGCCCCGGCTGCGCGCGCATGTTGAGGGACGGTGAGTTTTTCCGAGAAATTGAGGCCAACTGCTGGGATACGGACGTGCGTATGCACGAATGCGATGCCCATGGCGTAAGCGTGCAGGTCCTGTCCACTGTACCGGTCATGTTCAGCTATTGGGCCAAACCACAGGATGCGCTGGATTTATCAAGACTGCTGAATGACCACATCGCTGGGGCCGTGGCAAAGCATCCAAAACGCTTCGTGGGTCTCGGTACGCTGCCCATGCAATCTCCGGACCTCGCTATCCGGGAGCTGGAACGCTGCGTGAAAGAATTGAAATTCCCCGGCGTGGAGATCGGTTCGCATGTAAACGGCATGAATCTCGACGATACGAATTTATTTCCGATATTTGAAGCTGCGCAGGAACTAAATGCACCCATCTTCGTGCATCCCTGGGACATGTTCGGTAAGGAGCGCATGCAAAAATACTGGATGCCCTGGCTGGTAGCCATGCCGGCGGAGACCTCACTTGCCATCTGCTCCATGATCTTCGGCGGTGTGCTGGAACGTCTGCAGAAGCTGCGCGTATGTTTTGCCCACGGCGGCGGTTCGTTCCCGGCCACCATGGGTCGCATCGAACATGGTTACAGTGTCCGGCCCGATCTGTGCGCCGTGGACAATAAAGTGAATCCCATGAGCTACCTGGGTCGCTTCTACGTGGATTCACTCGTTCATCATCCCGGCATGTTGCGCTACATGATCGATCTCATGGGCGCGAACAGCATCGCGCTCGGCAGCGACTACCCATTTCCGTTGGGCGAACACGTGCCCGGCAAACTCATTGAATCCATGACGCTGGACAAGAAGACAAAAGAACGTATGTTATACGGTACGGCGCTGGAATGGCTCCAGCTCGACCAAGCGCGTTTCCTGTGAACCAGATCTACTTCGAGATTGACAACCGTCACTGCAGTGTGGATCTTGCGCGCGGCGTCTCGCTGGCCATTCCCCTGCAATTCAACGGCCCGCAGCCCGGTTTCTTTGGCGCACCGGACGCCAGTGCCGCGCCGCTTCAGATAGACGGCTTCACCGGCGATACCCATCAGGGTGGAAGTTGTAATGTAAGTCATTACCAGCTTGTACCACACTGCAACGGCACGCATACGGAATGCATCGGCCATTTGGTGGACGACGCCACTGCGGTAACGGAACAACTGCGCCTGTCACTGCTGCCGGCGACGCTGGTCACGCTCGTGCCGCGCCATAATGTGATTGATGCAACGCTCATCAAGATGAGCTTGCAGCATCATCCCTTGCACGCAATGCACACGGCGTTCATCATTCGTACCTTGCCCAATACCAAGGATAAACTCACGCATCGTTATGACGTGATTCCGCCGGCATATCTGACAGAAGATGCCGTGAAGATGCTGATGGAAGCAGGCGTAGAGCACCTGCTGGTGGACCTGCCCTCGCTCGATCCCATGCATGATGAAGGCCGGCTGGCCGCGCACCGCACTTTCTGGGGCCTGCCCGCCGGCAGCCGCCGTCAAACAGACGCCAAACGCCCGCGTGGTACCGTGACTGAAATGATCTATGTCCCTGAACAAATCAAGGACGGCTATTATCTGCTGGATTTGCAGATCCCCGCATTCATAAGCGATGCCGCTCCCAGCCGACCCATCATTTATCCGATAGAAATAAAATGAAATTCAGAGCTGAAACTGATTTTGCCGAAGAACTGGACCGCGCCGATCCGCTCGCCGCGTACCGTGAACGCTTCCACATCCCGCAGCACGACGGCGAAGATGAAATTTATCTCTGTGGCAATTCCCTGGGCCTGCAACCTAAAGACACCGCGCGCTACCTTCAAGAAGAAATGGAAGACTGGCAACGGCTGGGAGTGAAAGGGCATTTTGCCGGCCGTCGCCCATGGATGCCGTACCACGAGCTCCTCACCGACAAGACAGCAAGAATCGTGGGCGCCCTGCCACAGGAAGTCGTGAACATGAACTCACTCACCGTCAACCTGCACCTCATGCTGGTGAGCTTCTTCCGGCCCACCCAGGATCGCAACCGCATCCTGATCGAAGCCGGCGCGTTCCCGTCCGACCGCTACGCCGTGGAATCCCAGCTACGCTTCCATGGCCTCGACCCGGCGGAAACGCTCATTGAAATCGGCCCACGGCGCCACGAAAAAACCCTGCGCACGGAAGATATTGAGCCCGTGCTGGTGGAAGA
>JBOIAY010000234.1:0-8351 GCA_050739255.1 Gammaproteobacteria bacterium | reverse complement strand
GCGGTCCGTGGGTTCCCAGGCGAGCGTCCAAGCCAAACCGGATTCCAGCGGCGTGGTGGTTTCATCCATATCCGAGCCGTACAGGTTCATCGCCGCTTCGAGGCGCAGTGTGTCACGCGCACCAAGTCCACAGGGCTTGACACCTTCTTTGGCCAGCGCCTGCCAGAATTCTGCTGCCTTGTCCGGCGGCAACATGATCTCGAAACCGTCTTCGCCAGTGTAACCGGTACGCGCCACAAACAGATTTTCACCGAACACAGCGGTAAATGGTTTCAGCGCCATGGCTTTTTCACGCAAACTCCCGGGCAGCAGACCAGCGGCTTTCTCGCGTGCATTCGGCCCCTGCAGCGCGATCATGGCGAGATCGCGTTCAGTCAGCTTCACGCCGAAGCTCTGTGCCTGCTTCCTGATCCACACCAGATCCTTGTCGTGGGTGGCGGCATTCACCACCATGCGATACCAGTCGTCGCGCATGTAATAAACAATCAGGTCGTCAATGATCCCAGCCTGCTCGTTGAGCATGCAGCTATAAAGCGCCTTGCCGGGTTCACGCAGCTTGGCTACATCGTTGGCCAGCAATTTGCGCAGGAACTCGCGCACCTTCGCACCTTCCATATCCACCACCGTCATGTGCGAGACGTCGAACATGCCCGCGTCGCGGCGCACCGCGTGATGCTCTTCGATCTGCGAGCCGTAATTCACCGGCATGTCCCAGCCGCCGAAATCAACGATCCGGGCGCCAGCGGCCACGTGCATGTCGTATAAAGGAGTGCGCTTGCCCATTTCCGCCGCTGTGTATGGTGTAAAAATCAGAAGGCGGCGGGAAATCCGTCGCTTGGATAAACCTGTCCGGGACTTTCCAAAAATGACCCTTGCGGTTCATTTTGGGAGGCAAAATGATACCGGATTCCCGCGGCTCGCACCACGCGGGCCGCGGGGCGGCGCAGCAGCAGCTTCAGGAATGCACGGGTTCAGGCTTGCCAGATTGGGTATCCTCAATCCACTTGTCCACGACTTGCTTGAGGACAGTCAGCGGCAGGTTGCCGTGTTCGAGCACCGCGGCATGGAACGCCTTGATGTCGAACTTCGGTCCCAAGGTCTGCTCCGCCTTTTTGCGCAAATTCTGGAATTCAATCTCGCCGATCATGTAGGACAGGGCCTGTCCGGGCCAGGCGATATAACGGTCCACTTCGGTATTGATGTTCTGCGCGCTCAAAGCGGTATTGTCCTCGAAATACTTGACGGCTCGTGCACGTGTCCAGCCTTCAGAATGGATGCCCGTGTCCACCACCAAGCGCACCGCACGCCACATCTGGTAATCGAGATAGCCGAACTTTGAATAGGGATTGTCGTACAGCCCCATCTCGTTGCACAAGGTCTCGGTGTACAACTCCCAGCCCTCGCCATAGGAGCTGTAGTAGTCGAAACGGCGGAAGTCCGGCAGGTTCTTCAATTCCATGGCGATGGGAATCTGCAACTGGTGGCCCGGACGGCCTTCGTGACAAGTCAGTACCTGGATTTCGTATTTCGGCCGTGTCTCCGGCTTGTATAGATTCACCGCCATATACCCAGCCACGCTGCCGTCACCCGCGGGCGGCACGGAATATGCAGGATAAGTGTCTGGCGCCAGCGCCGCTGGAATGGGACGCACGCCGTAGGTTACGCGCGGTAGTATCCAGATGGGAAAATATTTCACCAGCAGCGGGTCCACACGCTTTGCGGCTGCCCGGTAGGCTTCCAACAAATCTTGCGGGTTCTTGTAATAGAAGCGTGGATTGGTGCGCAGATAGCGCAGAAAATCCTGGTAACTGCCCTTGAAACCCACCTGCTTGAACACCTTCTCCATCTCCGCGTGAATCTGCGCCACCTTCTTCAGGCCCAGTTGGTGAATTTGCTCCGGCGTCATGTCGGTGGTGGTGTATTGCTGCACCTGATAGGCGTAATACGCCTTGCCGTTGGGCAGGTCTTCGGCGGCGATGCTCTTGCGGCAATGTGGCAGGTATTCCGTGTCGTAGTAATTCTGGAATCTGCGATAAGCAGGCATTACTACATTCACAATCGCTGCTTTGGCATCGGCACGCAAAGCGGCCTGCTCCGCTACCGGAATGATGCTCGGCATATTCTTGAAAGGTGCATAGAACGCGCTTTGTTCCGGCTTGGTCACAACGTTGGCGGCAATCTGGTGCGGAATGCGCTCCATCACCACCAGTGGCTCCGTCATGCCCTCTTTCACACCCTGCTTCATGATTTCGATGGTCTGATCAATAAACACGTTGATCGTGCTTAGACGTTTTATATAGTTCTCGTAGTCCTGCACATTCTCGAAACGCAGCGTGTGCGTGAGCGTGCTCAGGGTCTGGATGCCGCCCAATTGGTCCAGCGGCATCAGGTATTCCTTGAGGTTATACCCCTGGATTTGTATCTGATAGCGATATTTGAACAGGTTGTAACTGAGTTGGTCCTCATAGTCCAGCTCGCTGTAATCAATGGCCGCCAGATCTTTCAAAGTCTGAATGTTCTCCAGTTGCTGCTTGGCAAGAGAATTCAGACTCACGTCCGGCCAGTTACCGTCGTACTCATGGAACCCGTCAGCTGAGGCTTCCAGCGGATGCTCGCGCATCTCACGCTGCCAAGCAGTTTTGAATAGTTGGTGCAGTATGATGGCCGCCTGATTTGCCTGCACCTGTGCCGGTGTTGCCCATTTTGGCATGCTGATCAATAACAGGGCACAACAAACGGTTACTGCTTGCAAGCTGCGGTTCATTAGATCACCTCTGCCATTTGTTGTTAAAATTTCACATGTAGGTTGGGTTGAGGCTGAAAGCCGAAACCCAACGATCCATGATTTTGCCAATGTCGGGGTTCGCTTTGCTCACCCCAACCTACGTGCTCATATACTACGGTGCTTTCCGACCGCACCCAGCAGAAGACCTGCCGCGAGGAATACCCAACCAATCCATGCTTCTTTGAAGGGTACTGCAACATACAGCAGTAAATCCACTAATGCAGCGACCTGAAGAAGGTAACCGATGGCTTCCACGGCACCTATTTTTCTATTTTCTTTTATTTGATCAATAAAATCCTGATTATTACGATTGCGCCATGACAGATATTTCCTCCATGCATTCATTTCACGTACCTACATATATACAGAAGCGCATGCAGATTACCCGCCTAAATATGGTGTTCCAACATTACGTAAATCCTACCTCACTATCTCACACTCAACATCTGCTCTAGCGCCGCACGTGCTTGCGAAGCATCCGGCTCCGGCACCTTAATCTGATTGACCACATTACTTTCCACGAGGTTCTCCAGCGCGTAGGTTGGGGTGAGTCTAACGAACCCCAACAGTATTATTCCGATATTTGTTGGGGTTCGGCTATTGCCTTAACCCAATTACACTTACAATCAATTGCTTTTCTTGAGCGAAACAAATTGCAAGCTGGACAAAAATGCTTGCCCTTCGACATAGACAGACGAGGTTACGTTGCCGGAAACGGATCGCTCTGAATATTCAATATCCACAGCACGGTGTGGATCATCTGGGTGCAGGCAGGCAATGCCTAATACATCCAAAATAAGCGTCTTTCCTTTTGCCTCTGGCGCGCCATGATCCTCTGCCTTCCGATGATAATGCACACAATCCGGCCCCACAGCCGGATCCAATCCAAAATTGCTTGCCAACACGGTAAATCGTTGGGGATTCGTATCTTTGGATTTCCCCCGTTCCACAAAACCCAAAAAACCTTGTGGATTCGCAAATTGATTCTTTACTCTGATAATGGCAATAGATACAACAAAGGTATGTGTAGGGCTAAATACCTTGCCGAAAGTAATCATTCCGCCTATACGCATCCCGTACCAGCCATCACCCGGGGGAGGAACAATTGAAAAGCCGGCATCGTCAAATCTCTGGGCGGGTTGTCTTACCAGTTCAGCGCCGGGTGGAATTGAGAGTCTAGACGCGCAACCTGAGATTGTGGTGGTCAACAGTAGTGCACTGCACATAACAAGTAAGCCGAAGAATTTCATACTGCACCTCCCACTAGCAGTGCCACCATGACCTTCGTTCAATTTGATGTTGATACTTTATTGGCACCACTTTCATTCTCGATTACCAGACTGTCCAGAGTCACAAATGTCTTGTTTATTGCCGCTACAAGTGCAAATGGCCATTTGGATTGTGCATTTGAGTCATTGAATATAGGGTACACCGTCCTGACGTTGTATTTCTGACCATCAATCATTGTTTGCAGATATATAACAATTGCCGTGTCATTCAAGCGATCCGGTACCTCAGAGCCGTAATATTCCCCCTCTTGTGCGTCTTTACAACCGATAACATTTCCACTTGAACTAACCTGCTCTCCGGGTAACCCAAATACCTGTCCCTCCGTCACCACGTGTTTATTCCAATATATATCAAATCGTGTCACGGTTACCGTATGCGGCTTGTTGTCTTTGAAGACCTGGTTATCGAGGTAAGAATGGAGCGATATCATGCGATCCGGGTGGACTGCTCCTTCACCAATCTTCTTGATCGCATAATGACACGAATAGACACTGCCTTCTGCAAACATGAATGAGCCACTACTCGGCGAGGTACGCTCATCCCTAAACGTGACATTATCATGCAATGGTATTGCGGCCTCTTGCATTTGCGCTACCGGTAGCGTTGCACAACCACCGACTAATAAAATTAATATTACAGGTACAGTTTCTATGATTTTCTTCATTGCAATCCCTTTGAGTCAACGTGGTAAGAACGACGTATGCATGTCATGTGATGCTCAGAATAAACTCATTGATTAATTTAATTCAGCCTTAAATCCTGACGCTCAACATCCGCTCCAGTGCGCTGCGCGCCTGAGAAGCGTCCGGCTCCGACACCTTTATCTGATTTACCACATTTCCTTCTGCAAGATTCTCCAACGTCCAGGCGAAATGCTGTGGGTCAATTCGGAACATGGTGGAGCACATACACACCATGGGCGACATGAAGTGCACGTTGATGCCCTTGTGCTTCACTTCCTCGTGCAAGCGGTTCACCAGATTGAGTTCAGTGCCCACTAGCCAGCGGCTGCCGGGTTCGGCCGCACGGATGGTGTTCTGGATGAATTCGGTGGAGCCCACGTAGTCGGATTTCAGACACACCTCGAAGGCACATTCCGGATGGCAGATGAAGTTTGCGTCTGGATATTTCTGCTTGAAGTTGTCTATATGCTCTGGCCGGAACATCTGGTGTACAGAACAATGACCGTTCCATAGCAGTATTTTTGCTTTGCGAATCTGTTCAGTCGTAAGCCCGCCCATGGGTTTATTGAAATCCCACACCGCCATTTCATCCATTGGCACGCCCAACTTGTAACCGCTCCAGCGGCCCAGATGTTGGTCCGGGAAGAACAGCACTTTCTCGCGCTGCTTGAATGCCCACTGCAAAATGCCTTTCGCATTGGTGCTGGTGCAGACGATGCCGCCGTGGCGGCCACAGAAGGCTTTCAGGTCCGCGGCGGAATTGATATAGGTAATGGGCGTGATGGTTTGGTCCGGATCCAGCACCGTCTTTAGTTCGCGCCAGGCGGTTTCCACCTTGGCGAGATTAGCCATGTCGGCCATAGAACAGCCAGCGGCGAGATCGGGAAGGATGACGGTCTGATCCGGGCGCGAGAGGATGTCCGCCACTTCCGCCATGAAGTGCACGCCGCAGAATACGATGTACTGCGCGTCCACGTTTGAAGCCAGGCGCGCGAGCTTGAGGGAATCGCCGGTGAGGTCCGCGTGGCGATAGACCTCTTCGCGCTGGTAATGATGACCGAGGATCACAGCACGGCCTTTGAGTTTCGCCTTGGCCGCACGGATGCGCGCGTCGCAGACTTCGTCTTCCAGCGACGCATACAGATCGAATGATTGAGCGGCTACGGCCACCTGTGTCACCTCTGGCGGATAGAGTTTCCGCAGATGCCCTCTATTTTACGCTTGTGGAATCGCGGTGGAGGCAGATTTTTGCTCCTGCAAAATCTGCATTTCCACCATCAATGGCGGTCACCACCGCTCCCACAAACTCGTTGCTTCATCTCCCCCTTTTGCAAAGGGGGATGGAGGGGGATTTATCCCCACGAAGGATATTCTTAAATCCTCCCTCACCCTCCTTTTACAAAGGAGGGGAAAGATGTGGCAACATGGCACGCCTCACTCCATACTCCACACGCCTTACGCCTCACTCCTTACACCCCACGCCTCATCCCTCACGCCTCACGTTCCGCAGGAACCAGCTTCAAAATGGCTTCCCGGTCTGTATGGGAACTCACCAGTGCCGCAGCTTCGCTGCGCGGCAACCAGCGGTATTCCACATGCTCTGCGGGATCAAGCCGGATGGCGGTGATAGCCGGCAAACGTAGTGAAAATACATATTCGGTGTTTTCTTTTACCTCAGGCGCAAACTTGGTGCGCCAGGCGGGATGGATGGGATAGCGGTTGATTATTCCGCTATCGGTGAGACCTGCGTCAGCCTGTAACCCGGTTTCTTCTCTGACTTCGCGGTTGGCCGCTTGCAACGATGTTTCATCCCGTTTCAAGCTGCCAGTTACCGATTGCCAGAAATCAGGAGGCTCACGGCGACGCAGTTGTAATACTTTTCCATGCTCAGCGTAAATAACCACCAGCACGGATTCGGGACGTTTGAACTCAACCATAAGTGCACTTCAGCTTCCCGATTGGACTATTGGTGAAGTATCTACCAAACGGCGACAACGCAGCTAATCAGGTGGGATACTTGCATTCACTGAATGGCAGATCATCAGCATACGTGTTGTGTTGTCTCAGCGACCTCAGTTTCGCGAGTGTTTTCACACAGCCTCGACCCTGAGGAGTCATCCGTTTTGCACGGATATGGCCGGATGTCGCCCTACTATTTGTATTAAATCCTGTAGGCCATATGCAAACAATCTCCTATTGTTATTTAGCGCGATGAAATCTAATAGACCTCTGACGGTTGAATCATCTTAAACAAGACTTTAGCACCTGGATCACTTCCTTGTTGTAGGATAGATAGCCAGTATAGAACATTGCCCAATCTCCCTATTCCCTTTTTGTTTCGATAATACACAGCAGCCATATGCCACTGTGCTTGCGGATCACCTTCTAATGCAGCCGCGCAATACCACTGCAATGCCTGTTGGCTATCAGGCTGTACGCCCCGTCCATAATCGTACGATACGCCCATGTTCCACGCAGCATTTACAAAACCGTGTTCTGCTGCAAGGCGATACCAATATACGGCTTGTTTATCGTCGCTTGTAACACCATCGCCATTCGCATATGCATTGCCGATGCTGTACTCCGCCTCAGGCAATCCAGCTTCTGCGGCCTTTAGATACCACACATTCGCTGTTTTCCAGTTTTTTCTTACGCTACTTTCACCCATATCAACAGTGGGATCGTAAAGTGATCCCAAGTAAAATTGCGCCACATGATTACCCATAGCAGCATCTTTTTTCAACTCATGAAGCACATTCTTATTCGAGCCGGCACGATCTCGTAGTTCCTTGGTTTTATCGAGCAACTGCATATCAAGCGAATTTAATTGCCGAACTTTGGGTCTAAAACAATTCTCCGTGTGCGTTGTCGCCGGTAGAAGTTGCATTGCAACATACTCTCCACTCGAAGGAGGTGCACCAGATTTTTGACGTATATTGTTCAATGTTTGAGTACAATCATGTAATTCCAATAACGCATATCTAAATTCAATTAGTTGTCCCAAGGTCCACTGCGGGTGATTGCGCGTGACCCAATTATCAAATTCTGGATAGCTATTTTTTAGGTCGACTTCATTTGTATAGGACTCCGGGCATTGGAAGCTAGAAACGAACGCGTTATCCGCCATGACAATGGTCTCAGGGCTTGGCTGCGCAGCTATTGGCGCAGCGGATAGCATTGCAACCATCAAAATGCTAGGTAACATATAGCATTTTCTCGGAAATGATCTGGTCGCATACTCGACGATTCAAACGCGCATACAAAACTCGCTCGTTCTGTCGCGATACTATCAAGATTAGAGACAACTCTTTCACTTTCCTGCATGACAGTTTTTTGCTGCTAGCAGCTGTTCATGTGAGCTGCATATCAATCTTTACTGGCCGGTGGCAGATGCAGTCGGATATGCAACTCCTTCAGCTCCTCATCGCTGACGTCCGCCGGTGCATCGGTGAGCGGATCCCAGGCGGTCTGGGTCTTGGGGAAGGCGATGACTTCACGGATGTTGGGTGCGCCGGCCATGTGCATCACCAGCCGATCCATGCCTAAAGCGATGCCGCCGTGGGGCGGGCAACCGGACTTGAGCGCATCCAGCA
>JBOIAY010000233.1:0-2079 GCA_050739255.1 Gammaproteobacteria bacterium | reverse complement strand
TCACGCTGGAACAAATCATGGCGAATCCGGACTGGATCGGAAATCCGCCGGAACGTGCGTATTGGGGCTACGACAGCCGTCACATTTATTACTGGCAGAAGCGCAACGACAGCCCGCTGCGCGATCTGTACGCGGTGGCCGTTAATACCGATGTGGTGCACAAAGTACCCGACAGGGAACTCGGCAGCGTGTCAGCGCCCGGTGACAATTTCAACCCGGCGCATACTCTCAAGGTATTCGTGCGCGACAACAACGTATTCGTGCGCACACTTTCCAACGGCGCACTGCGTCAACTCACCCGCGACACCACGCCCAAAAGCGACACGGCTTTCATGGCCAACGGCAAACAGATGCAGTGGCACGAAGGCAACGACATTTACATTTACGATCTGCGCAGCGGACTCACGTCGCTGGCTGCCGACATCCGCCTGACGGATGACCCGGCGAAAGCCAAACCACCGCAGAATTACCTGCAAGCCGAACAACCGCGGCTGTTTGATTTCCTAAGCCGGCAACAAAACAACGAAACAGCCGCGCAGCAGCAGCAGGCGGCCCAGGCCAGCGCTGACCGCACGCGCGTACCGGCGCCCTGGTATCTGGGTGACCAAATCAGCATTCGCGGCAGCTCGCTGTCGCCCAACGGACGCTGGCTGGTGCTGGTAACCACACCCAGGGATTACAACAAAGGTGCGCCGGGAGTGATGCCGGAATGGATCACGCCATCCGGTTACGTGCAGATGCTCAAGCGCCATACCTACGTGGGCTTGAATCCACCCGCACCGCAATCGGTGCTGGTGCTGGATCTCAAAACACACACGTCTTTTCCGCTGGACCTGAGCCAGTTGCCCGGCATAAAGGACGATCCTCTGGCGGCTCTGCGCAAAGCGGCAGTGGACTGGGATGTGAAGCATGGCATCGAACGCAAGACCGCGGAGACCTCCGTGAAAGCGCCGGCCATCCGGCCGGTGTCCGTGTGGGGGCTCGCATGGAGCGACAACGGCAAACAGTTGGCGCTCGAATTCCGAGCCAATGACAACAAAGATCGCTGGATTGCCACGCTGGATTTCGTCAACAAGGCATTGATAACACAAAACCGGCTTACCGACACGGCCTGGATCAACTGGAGTTTCAACGACTTCGGCTGGCTGCACAACAATACCACCCTCTGGTATCTCTCCGAGGCCACGGGCTATTCACAGCTTTATCTGAAAGACATCCATTCAAAAACCGCGCGCCGGCTCACCAGCGGAACGTTCGAGATCTCGGATCCGATCCACACGCGTGATGATCGTTACTTCTATGCCGTGGCGAACCGCAAGGCGCCGGGCATTTATGAAATCTACCGCATCGCCATCCGTGACGGCGCAATGCAAGCAGTCACCAATCTGGGTGGCGTGAATGGTCCCCAACCTTCCGCGTTGGAGACAGGCGGCATGAGCTACGCGTTATCGCCCGATGAACACAAACTGCTGGTGTACCACTCAACTACGCTCCGGCCACCGGAAGTCTGGGTGGTGGACGCGCGTCCTGAGGGCACGGCGAAACAACTGACCCACACCGTGTCCAGTGCCTTCACCTCAATCAACTGGGTCGCGCCGCAAATCGTGCAGGTGCCGTCCACGCATGTAAAACAACCCATTTATGCACGCCTGTACCTGCCGCGTGACTACTCGCCGGCAAAATCCTGGCCGGCGGTGGTATTCATCCACGGCGCCGGTTACCTGCAGGATGCGCATCAAGGCTGGTCCTATTATTTTCATGAACTCATGTTTCAGACTTTCCTGACCATGCACGGTTATCTGGTACTGGACATGGATTACCGCGGCTCGGCCGGTTACGGCCGCGACTGGCGCACGGCCATTTACCAGCACATGGGTCATCCGGAAGTGCAGGACATCGAGGACGGCGTGCACTGGCTGGAGAGCGACTGGCATGTGGATTCGAAAAAACTCGGCGTGTACGGCGGTTCCTACGGCGGCTTCATGACCTACATGATGATGTTCCGCCGGCCCGATTTGTTCGCCGCGGGCGCGGCGCTGCGTCCGGTCGGCGACTGGGCGGACTACAACGATTTCTATA
>JBOIAY010000232.1:0-25808 GCA_050739255.1 Gammaproteobacteria bacterium | reverse complement strand
GAGTAGGTATGCGCAAGCCACGTATCGGTTTCCGGATTCCAGTATGTAGCATCTATGCCATTCAAAATTCCGGTCAGGTCCGCGGCGCGTTCGGACAGGACACCTTGCAAACCGCAGCCATAGGAATCGGTCAGGATCTCTCCGGCATAATTCGGGCTGACAGTTGTCAGCCGGTCGGAAAACACCAGACCGCCTTTCATGAAGGATAACTGCCCGTGAAACTCGAGCGACTGGTAATGCCACAGCCGTTCCGGCAATTTCAGTACCGCGAACATGTCTCGCGGAAACAGCCCCTGATAGCCGAGATTGTGGATCGTGAATACGCTCGCCGCCGGTACTTGATTCAGCCGCATCCAGACCGGCGTGAGTCCAGCATGCCAGTCGTGGCAGTGCACGACATTTGGTTGCCAGTCCAAACCACAGGCGTTGCCGGCGATGGCAGATGCGACTTCACACAAGCGGTTGAAGCGCGCGGCGTTGTCGGGATACGGCTGGCCCTTGCGGTCCACGTAGGGATTTCCCGGGCGGTCACCGAATCCCGGACCGTCAATTAACCAGACCGGAACCGGGCTGTCCGCTGAGCGGACCTCGAACAGACTGGTGCCGGCACATGCCGCAGACGCTTGATACGTTTTAACCAGCACGCGCGCCGGCGCTCGCACATCGGCGTACGCCGGCATCAGCACGCGGACATCGTGTCCGAGTGCATCCAGCGCCGCCGGCAAACCCTGGATGACATCGGCAAGGCCGCCTACTTTCATGAGCGGCGCCATTTCGCTCGCGACGAACAGAATGCGCAAACTCATGTCATGGTTTCCCATGAGACGGCGTAAGGGTGCTTCAACTCTGATGTCGTATAATAATTATCCATGTCCTATTATACCGGGAGCTGGCATGCTTGCATTTCTTGGAGCGCGGCGCGCTCCATAATGCAGCCGCTCACGCCGATGACAATGAACCCACAAGGAAGATATTTATGAAATCCTACCGGCAACGTCTTCTGAAGCGCCTCGCACGTGACACCCTCGGGCTGGTCATGGCTGGCGGTCGCGGCACACGTCTGGGCGCGCTGACCAGTCACCGGGTCAAACCCGCTGTTCCATTCGGTGGAAAATACCGGCTCATTGATTTCACGCTATCCAACTGCATCAATTCCGGAATCCGCAGGATCGGCGTGCTAACACAATATAAATCCCATTCGCTGATCCGCCATATACAATCTGGCTGGAGCTTTCTGCACGGTGAGTTTGGTGAATACATCGAACTGCTACCTGCACAGCAACGCATCGGCTCGTCATGGTATCAAGGCACTGCGGATGCGGTATATCAGAATAAGGACATCATCATGGCGCAGGCACCCAAATGGGTGCTGGTGCTCGGCGGTGATCATGTGTACAAGATGGATTACAGTGATCTACTAAAATACCACGTGGTTTCCGGTGCCGAAATCACGGTGGGTTGCGTGGATGTGCCCGTGGAACAGGCCAGCCAGTTTGGTGTGGTCGAGGCGGACAGCACCGGCCGCGTGACGGCATTCAAGGAAAAGCCGGCCGTGGTACAGGAAAACCCCGGGCATCCGGGTTATGTATTCGCTTCCATGGGTATCTACGTGTTCAACAAGGATTACCTGTTGCAAACCCTTGCGGAAGATGCCGAGGATGAGCATTCCGCCCACGATTTCGGCAACAACATCCTTCCCAAGGCGCTTGCCAAGGGCGATCGCCTATACGGATTTCTGTTCCGGGATATCGAAGGGAATCACCGTGGTTATTGGCGCGATATCGGCAATCTGGACGCGTACTGGCAAGCCAATCTCGAGTTGATCGGAGTGACGCCGGCACTCGATCTTTATGACAACGAGTGGCCGATTTGGACCTATCAGCTGCAGGCGCCACCCTGCAAATTCGTGCTTGATGAGGAAGGCCGGCGCGGCATGGCGGTGGATTCCATGCTGGCGGGAGGCTGCATCGTCTCGGGCGCGCACGTACGCCGCTCAATGTTGTTTCCCTTTGTGCGCATTGAAGAGGGCACAATCATTGAAGATTCCATCATCTTGTCCAACGCGATAATTGGAAAGCATTGTTCGATTCACCGCGCCGTGATTGAAACTGGCTGTGAGATCCCGGACGGAAGCATCATTGGCGAGAATCTCGAAGCGGACCGGTTGCAATATGAAGTCAGCCTGGGCGGCATTACGCTGGTGACACCGGAGATGCTCAACCAAAAGCTCTCGTATGTCCGCTGACAACATGCTGCTGGTGGTGTTTTGCCGGCACATGCGCCAGCGAGAGTATCGCGATTCCATTCCATTATCACATCTGCCTTCGCATCGGCCAGTTGCATAACGGTGGTGCCGGTTCAGGATTGGCTCGGGCTCGGTTCGGACGGCCGCATGAATACACCAAGCCGCGCTACGCGCAACTGGAACTGGAGATTCCGCCGGGAACAGAGGCCGCCTGAACTGCCGACAAGAGGCGAAGCCTGCTGAAGCCCCACGAGCGTCTGGATGAAACTCCGCAACCTTTACTCGTCACGCAGTTTCAAAGCCACAGCATGCATCCGGTTTCAAATGGATGACTCAGCATGGGGTGTTGGGGAAAACACCGGATCTGGTATTGATAAAGACCACAGCGTTCGCTGCTGATGACGGCCTTGAACACTGTCTCGTCGCCCTGACCGCCGACGGGTTCCAGGCGCTGGCTGACTGACCGGATGTAATTGCCTTCTTCGTCCTCATCGCCGAATACGCATTCCACGCCCACGTTGGCAGGATCCAATCCGTTGAGGCGAACACCGATTTCCAGTGGCAAGGGCTCGCCCATCTTGACCGTGACCGGTGGATCGTTTAGCCGCCGAATGCGCACGCCCGGCCAGCATTCCGATACTTTTTTCTTCCATTGCGCCAACTCGGCCGCGGGCCGCCCGTCGTTTGCAGCCAGCAATCGCCCTTGGCGAATCGCCGGGGCATAGCAATTTTTTGTGTAATCCTCGAACATGCGGTGTGAATTGAAATACGGCAGTATTGTCTGCATGGAGCGCTTGGCTTTCGCAACCCAGGCCTCGGGATAGCCCGCATTGGCGCGATTGAAATATTGTGGAATGACTTCCTGCTCAAGAATATCCAGCAGTTCTCGCGCTTCCTCTTCGTCCCGATGTTCGGCGTACTGCACCGCCGTACGGGAGGCGATGGCCCAACCATTGGTTCCATCAAAGCCTTCCGCCCACCAGCCGTCCGCGACGCTGACATTGAGGACGCCGTTGATCGCGGCCTTCTGGCCCGAAGTGCCGCAGGCCTCCAGCGGATACAGCGGCGTATTGAGCCAGACATCCACGCCGGTGACCAGTTTGCGTGCCAAGGCTATGCTGTAATCTTCGATGAAAAACACTTTGCCGCTGAACTCCGACTGCCGCGCATAGGCATTCAGTTGCCGGATCAGATCCTGACCGGGCTGATCCTGCGGGTGGGCCTTGCCGGCAAAAATGATTACGATCGGCCGTTCGCTGCCGCCGTCCAGCAGCCTTGCCAGCCGCGCCGGGTCACGGAACAGCAGCAACACCCGCTTGTAGGTGGCAAACCGGCGGGCAAAGCCCAAAACCAGAACCTCTGGCTGCTGCGGCGACAAGCGCGCGAGGAGTCTCTCGATGTGTGCATCGCTCAACTGGTTGCGCCGATACTGCCTGATGAGGCGTTCGCGCACTTGCACCAGCATGTCAATCTTCACCGACTGGTGCATGCTCCAGAAACGGTGATCCGGGATGCTGGCAATGCACTTCTGCCAGTATTCCGTGTCGCCGATCAGATGGTTCTGCCATCCCTTGAAACGCGCATCGAACAACGTGGCCCACTCGCGGGCGAGAAACGTCTGGATGTGCACGCCATTGGTTATGTGGGCCATGGGGTTTTCATTTGCCTGAAGCTGCGGCCATATATACGCTTCCATCCTGGACGCCACCCCGCCGTGAATACGGCTTACCCCATTGCAAAACCTGGATCCTCTGAGCGCCAGAGTCGTCATGTTGAAGCGATCGTGATTCTGTGGAGAAGCCCCGAGTGTCAAAAACCGCTCCATGGTAATTCCCAGCTCCGTCATGTAATCCGAGAAGTGCTGAGTAACGATGTCTTTCTCGAACAAATCGTGCCCAGCCGCAACCGGTGTATGGGTGGTGAATACCGTGGCTGCTGCGACTTGCTCCAGCGCGCTGTCGAAATCCAGTCCGGATTTCACTGCTTCGCGGCAGCGCTCGATGACAAGAAATGCGGAGTGACCTTCATTGATATGCCAGACCGAGGGATTGAGCCCGAGCGCGCGCAACGCGCGCACGCCGCCGATGCCCAAAATCATCTCCTGGGCGATCCGCAGGCGCCGGTCACCGCCATAAAGTTGATACGTCAGGCGGCGGTCGCCTTCGGCGTTTTCCGGGACTTCCGAATCCAGCATGTACAGGCGCACATGGCCGATTAGCGCTTCCCAGACCTTCAGCATCACGATTCGTCCCAGCAGCCCGACTTTGACGGCAATTTCACGGCCTCGGGAGTCACGTGCCGGACGCACCGGCAACTCATCCAGCTGAACAGGTCGGTAGTGTGCTTGC
Source organism: Gammaproteobacteria bacterium (assembly GCA_050739255.1). Lineage (GTDB taxonomy): Bacteria > Pseudomonadota > Gammaproteobacteria > Natronospirales > REEB76 > REEB76. The sequence continues at coordinate 21,215 of JBOIAY010000232.1, read as the reverse complement.
TGCTCGCCACCCGGACCGATTGTCTGGGCGAAATAACCCTGCCTGTACATCAATCCGACGGCTACAAACGGCACACCCACGTTACTCGCCGCCTTGCAATGGTCAGCCGCGAGTATTCCAAGTCCACCCGAATATAGTTGCAGACTCTCATGAAAACCAAATTCGGCGCAGAAGTAGGCGATCAAATCATGCTGTTGATCTATCTGCTCCGCGATTTCACGCTTTGGTTTTGCGGTTGCCGCGAGGTAACTATCGAACACCGACGTGGCATGGTGATATTCCTCGAGAAAACTCGAATCAGTTTCCAGCTCGTTGAGCCGTTCCTGTGAAACACGATTCAGCAATGCCTTCGGATTATGCCCACAAGCCACCCAGAGTACCGGATCCATATGATGGAAAAGACCGCGTATCCGCCGATCCCAGCTGTAAACAAGATTGTTGGCGAGTTCTTCCAGCCGCTTTATTTTGTCCGGGATATGCGGTTGTATTTCCAGCGAAAACTGTGTGCCAGGCATCAAATCTCCTCGGTTATTCCTGCGCAGCGGCAAACGGCCGGACTATCCCCGCCGCCAGTTTACCCGCGGACGCCGGAACCTGAAATCCATGGTCAGCCGCCAATTGGCCCGGCATTTTATCAGCTTGCGATGCCGCGTGGAGCTTCGCCCGCCCACCTGCGCATGCTTGGGCGCTTGTTTTCAAGAGCCGCTGAAAAATAGCCTTGCGACCCGCAAACGAAAATGATGGTCCGCCATGCCGATGAAATGCCGGCTTGCCATCCGTGAAATACGCAGTCAACAGCGCAAACGCATGCATGGAGCAGGAAAACCAGCCAGCTAGTTCAGTCATGATTTCCAGATCGTGCTGACAATCCTCTCCAGCGCAAAAACATGCACTGTGGTTATTGCCAGGCTGTACAATAGCCAGGGTCTGCTGGCAACAGCGATCCATGCGCGAGGGAACATGATGGATTTCCTTATCCATATGTTTCCTTGACGAAATGCACACCAAAATCACAAAGCCGTGGTCTGTCGTGCTGTGCAATGGTATCGAACCGAAAGGCAGTCATCCAGTTAATAGATGATCATCAGGAACATGTAGTGGAAGCCCGGTTAGGTCGTGGAAAATAATATATCATCTTTCGTTCATGCACCCGAGGAGATCGCATTCCTGCTGGACGTGGACAACACGCTGCTCAATAACGATGACATCGAAACGGATCTCAAGAACCATCTCACGCTGGAATTTGGTGCCGGGAATCGCGACCGCTATTGGGTGCTGTTCGAAGAACTGCGCGCCGAACTGGGTTACGCGGATTATCTGGGCGCGCTGCAACGTTACCGGCTCAGCGACATGAACGATCCAAGCCTGTTGCGCATGGCTTTGTTTCTGGTGGATTATCCGTTCGCAGATCGGCTGTATCCCGGGGCGCTCGCCGTCATCCGGCACCTGCGGCGCTGGGGTCAGACCGTGATTCTTTCGGATGGTGACGCGGTATTCCAGCCGCGCAAAGTACAACGCTCCGGATTGTGGGCCGCGGTCGAGGGCAGCGTGTTGATCTATATACACAAGGAACTGATGCTGGAAGAAGTAATGCAACGTTACCCGGCCAAACATTACGTCATGGTGGACGACAAGCTGCGCATTTTGGCTGCCATGAAAGATATTCTGCATCAACACTTGACCACGATCTTGCCGCGCCAGGGGCATTACGCGCTTGACCCCAAAAACACCGCGAGTTATCCGGCCGCTGATATCACGGTCGAATCCATCGGTGATCTGATTCATTATGAACTGTCCGCATTGCTCGGCAACACCGCAGCAATCCGGACCTGCCAGGAGGAACCATGAAAGCGACACAACAACTGCACGATCTCGGTCAGAGCCTGTGGCTCGACAACATTACCCGTGAACTGCTCAACGACGGTGGCCTGCAACGCTACATCAATGAGTTCTCGGTGACCGGACTCACCTCCAACCCGACCATCTTCGACAAGGCCATCAAAGGTTCCAATTCCTACGACGACGCCATCCGCAAGAAAACGCAAGCAGGCAAGTCCGGTGAAGCGCGGTTCTTCGAACTGGCGCTGGAGGATTTGACCCGTGCCGCCGACCTGTTCCGTCCGGTCCACGACGCCACCGCCGGTGTGGACGGCTGGGTGTCGCTGGAAGTGTCGCCGCTGCTGGCGAACGATACGGCCGGCACCGTCCAGGCCGCGGTACAACTGCACGCGCAGGCGCAACGCCCCAATCTGTTCATCAAGATTCCAGGTACCCGCGCCGGTGTTCCCGCCATTGAGGAAGCGATCTTCAAAGGCGTGCCAATCAACGTCACGCTGCTGTTCTCCCGCGAGCAGTATCTGGCGGCGGCCAATGCCTACCTGCGCGGCATCGAGCGGCGGCTGGTGGCTGGCCTCAATACGAACGTCAGTTCCGTAGCCTCCATTTTCGTCAGCCGCTGGGACGTGGCGGTCAAAGACAAAGTTCCCACGGAGCTTCGCGACCAGCTCGGCATCGCCATCGCGAGGCGCAGCTACAAAGCCTACTGCGAACTGTATGCCTCGCCCCGCTGGCAGAAACTGGCGCGCGCCGGTGTGCGCAAACAACGTCTGCTCTGGGCCAGCACCGGAACCAAGGATCCGGACGCTTCGGATATTCTTTATATACAGGCGCTTGCCGCGCCGGATACCATCAATACCATCCCCGAGAAAACCTTGCGGGCTTTCGCCGATCACGGTGAGCTGAAAGGTGTTCTGCCGGCCGACGGTGGTGATGCCGAAACCATGCTCGACAAATTCACGCGCGCCGGCGTGGACGATACGGCAGTAGCCAGTCAACTCCAGCAGGAAGGTACCGCGTCCTTCGATAAATCCTGGCAAGACTTGCTGCAGAGCATCGCCGCCAAAAGCACTGCCTTGAAGAAAGCCGATGCCCGGATCGGAGCCGCGTAATCATGACCACCAATCCGACCACACAGAAAACTCCACTGACGGATCGCCCGGCATGGAAGGCGCTGGAAGCAAATTATCAAGCACTGCGTTCACAGCACCTGCGGCAGCTTTTCGCGGAGGATTCAAAGCGCGGAGAACGTTTCGCAGCCGAAGCCGCCGGTATTTATCTGGATTACTCCAAAAACTGCATCACGGATGAAACGCTGCGACTGCTGCTGGCGCTGGCCGATGAATGCGGCTTGCGCGCGCGCATCGAGGCCATGTTCCGCGGTGAGAAAATCAATATCACCGAGAAACGTGCCGTGCTGCATGTGGCACTGCGCGCGCCCAGGAATGAGCGGATCATGGTGGATGGCGTGAACGTGGTGTCAGAGGTACACAAAGTCCTCGACCGCATGGCGGCGTTCTCGGATAAGATCCGCAGCGGGCAGTGGTGCGGGCATACCGGCAAGCGCATCCGCAACATCATCAACATCGGTCTGGGCGGTTCGGGCCTGGGCCCGGTCATGGCCTACGAGGCGCTGCGGTATTACAGCCAGCGCAATCTGGATTTTCGCTTTGTCTCCAACGTGGACGGTACGGACCTGACGGAAGCCACCCGCGATCTGGATGCCGAGGAGACCCTGTTCATCATCAGTTCCAAGACCTTCACCACCCTCGAAACCATGACCAATGCCCATGCGGCCCGCGCCTGGTGCCTGCAAACACTCCACGACGAACAGGCGGTCGCCAAACATTTTGTGGCGGTCTCCACCAACAGTGCGGAGGTCGCCAAATTCGGCATCCTTCCAGAGAACATGTTCGGCTTCTGGGACTGGGTCGGCGGCCGTTACTCCATGGATTCGGCCATCGGCCTGTCCACCATGATCGCCATCGGCCCGGATAATTTTCGCGCCATGCTTGCCGGTTTCCATGCCATGGACGAGCATTTTCGTACAGCGCCTTTCGAGCGCAATCTGCCGGTGCTCATGGGCTTGCTGAGCATCTGGTACAACAACTTCTTCCACGCACAGACGGTCGCGGTGCTGCCCTACGATCAATACCTGAAACACTTTCCGGCCTACCTGCAGCAACTCACCATGGAGAGCAACGGCAAGCACGTCACGCTGGACGGTGCAAGCATTAACTACCAGACCGCCCCGATCTATTGGGGCGAACGCGGCACCAACGGTCAGCACTCGTTTTATCAACTTATCCATCAAGGCACCAAGCTGATCCCCTGCGATTTCATCGGTTTTTGCCGAACCCTGAATCCGCTCGGTGATCAGCATGACCTGCTGATGGCGAACCTGTTTGCGCAAACCGAAGCCCTGGCCTTCGGCAAAACCGCCGATGAAGTCAAAGCCGAGGGCATACCCGACTGGCAGGTGCCGCACCGGGCGTTCGAAGGCAATCGTCCCAGCAACACGCTGCTGGCGGAACAACTGACGCCCGAAACCCTCGGCAAGCTGGTGGCGCTCTACGAACACTGCGTCTTCACCCAGGGTGCGATCTGGAACATCGATTCCTTCGACCAGTGGGGTGTGGAACTGGGCAAGGTGTTGGCCAAGCGCGTGATTCCGGAATTGGAAAGCGCAAACGAACCGGCACTCAAGCACGACAGCTCCACCAATACGCTCATCCGGCGCTATCGCCGCTCCAGAAAAGCACAGTCGTGAGCACTAATATCAGTCCGCTGGCGGGAAAACCGGCGCCGGCCGTAATCCTGGTGGACGTTCCCAAGCTCATCACCGCGTACTCGAACGAGGTTCCTGATGCTTCCATACCGGTGCAACGGGTCATGTTCGGCACCTCCGGGCATCGCGGTTCCGCGTTCGAAAAAACCTTCAACGAATGGCACATCCTCGCCATCAGCCAGGCCATCTGTGAATACCGCAAGAAAGAAGACATAAGCGGCCCGTTGTTTCTCGGCATGGACACCCACGCGCTGTCGGTGCCGGCACTTGCCAGTGCGCTGGAAGCGCTGGCCGCCAACGGTGTGGAGGTGATGCTCGCCAAGGACGACGAGTACACTCCGACGCCGGTGATTTCCCACGCCATTCTGGTGCACAACCGCGGCCGCAAAACCGGGCTGGCGGACGGCATCGTCATCACACCTTCGCACAATCCGCCCGATAACGGCGGTTTCAAGTACAACCCGCCCAATGGCGGTCCAGCGGATACCAGCATCACCAGCTGGATCGAAAACAGAGCCAACGAGTTACTCACAAGCAATCTCAAGGGTGTGAAAAGAATCTCGTATGAGAAAGCTTTGCGTGCGGCGACCACACATCGGCACGACTATCTCAATGCCTATGTGAGTGATCTCGAAAACGTAGTAGACATGGACGCAATCCGGGAAGCAAAAGTCTACATGGGTGTAGATCCGCTGGGTGGCGCCGGCGTCCACTACTGGGCGCCCATTGCCGAGCGTTACCATCTGGATCTGACGGTAGTCAGCGAGGACGTGGATCCGACCTTCCGGTTCATGAGCGTGGATTGGGACGGAAAAATCCGTATGGATCCGTCTTCGCCTTATGCCATGCAGCGCCTGATCGGGCTGAAGGGTCGCTTCGACATCGCCTTCGCCTGTGACACGGATCACGACCGGCACGGCGTAGTGACGAAAAGCACGGGATTGCTGCCGCCCAACCATTACCTTTCCGTAGCCATCCACTATCTGTTCCAGAACCGGCCCCAGTGGAACAAGCAGGCGGCGGTGGGCAAGACCGTGGTCAGCAGCCAGATGATTGATCGCGTCACCACAAAACTCGGACGCAAGCTTTATGAAGTGCCGGTCGGTTTCAAATGGTTTGTGAAAGGCCTGCTGGATGGCTCCCTGGGTTTTACCGGCGAAGAAAGTGCAGGCGCTTCGTTCCTGCGTCGTGACGGCGGCACCTGGACCACGGACAAGGATGGCATCATCCCGGCGCTGCTGTCCGCGGAAATCATCGCGCGCACAGGTCGCGATCCCGGCGAACTCTACCGGCAACTGGCGCAGGAATTCGGTGAATCCGTGTACGACCGCGTGGAAGCGCCCGCTACGGCGGACCAGAAAGCGATGCTGTCAAAACTCTCGGCACAGCAGATAAAATCCAGAGACCTGGCGGGCGACAGGATTGAAGCCGTTCTGGACCATGCCCCCGGAAACGGCGCGGCCATCGGCGGCTTGAAAGTGATTACCGGGAAAGGCTGGTTTGCCGCACGTCCTTCCGGTACGGAAGACATCTACAAAATCTATGCGGAAAGTTTCAGCGGTAAAGAACATCTAAAATACATCCTGACTGAAGCACAATCCATCGTTGATGCCGAGCTTGCGACGGCTACGACTGACAGGCTATCGGAGAGCGGAAATGGTGCCGACAAAGGAAAGTCTAAGGTAACGTTATCCAATGAGAAACAGAATTAGCCGGACATGACGACGGGTCGTCGCTGGAGAACCCGATGAAGGATCGTATCCGATTCTTGCTAAATCGTATGCGCGAACGCCTCTGGGTGAAGCCGCTTGTGGTGTGCCTGTTATCCATCCTGGCAGCCTTCATCGCCCGGCTCGTGGATCACCTGCAGATCGCCCAATTCGTGCCCGATGTTTCCTCGGCATCCGTCAAGGGGCTGCTCACGATCATGTCGGCCAGCATGCTGGTAATCGCCACCTTTTCGGTGGCCTCCATGGTCTCGGCCTATACCGCTGCAACCAGTGCCGCCACGCCACGCTCCTTCTCGCTGGTGATTGCCGACGACGTGACACAAAACGCACTCTCGAGCTTCATTGGAGCCTTTATCTTCAGCATCGTCGCGCTGGTCGCATTGATGAATGGCTACTATGGAAAGGCCGGACGCTTCACCCTGTTTCTCATTACGATACTGGTGTTCGCCATTGTCATCGTTACGTTCCTGCGATGGGTGGACCGCATCGCCCGCCTGGGGCGGATCGGAACGTCCACGGACAAACTCGAGAAAGCCACAGCCAGCGCCCTGCGCAGACGGCGGCTCGCACCCACACTGGGCGGGGTACTGGCAAATAGCGAATCGAACCAAGGCGAGGCCGTTTACGCGAATGTGATCGGTTATATACAACAAATCAACATGTCTGCCCTGCAGGCAGTGGCGGAAAAATATGAGGCCCGCATCAACGTCGCGGCCTTGCCCGGCACGTTTGCTGCGCCCGGTACACCCTTGGCGTACGTGTGTGCCGAAGGAAACAGCGATGCTGAGGTTAATACAGACCAGATTTGCGACGCATTTCTGATCGGTGGCGACAGAACCTTCGACGATGATCCCCGCTTTGGCATCATAGCGCTGTCTGAAATTGCCAGCCGAGCGCTGTCGCCCGCCGTCAACAACCCGGGCACAGCGATCGACATCATAGGCACCTTCGTCCGCTTGTTTGCCACTTGGGCCATCGAGTCCAAAATCACGGAACTGCCACCAGTCATCTATGACCGTGTGAGCGTACCGGCGCTCTCCCTGCCAGACATGTTCAGCGATGCCTTCAACGCCATTGCCCGCGACGGCGCCGGTACGCTGGAAGTGGCAATTCGTCTGCAGAAGGCGCTGCATGCACTGGCGACCATTGACAGCGACGCGATGCGCGAAACTGCTGTGGCTCATGCCCGCATGGCATTGATTCATTCAGAGCTGGCGCTCAAACATCCCGGGGAGTTGGAAAATCTGCGCAGCACCGCTCCACCCTGGACTAAGTAGGCGGAACGGTTATCTGAACCTGATCATGCGCAGGAAGCTGTTTGGCATTTTTATTCAGGCGCCCCAACCTGCCTCGGCTACCAGCACGGCGGCGGGCAGCGGCGCAAGCAATTCGCCGATGGACAATTCGCCACCCGTGTATCGTCGCCCAGTGAGCGCATCACGCCAGGTGCGCAAGTCATCGAACGCTATTCGCGTATCACCCCAGGCAACACTCGCAAGTGCACAGGTTCCTTGCACTTCGAGCGCCGGATTCACGCGGGCGACGGCAACGATCACGCGATTATTATTTGTACCACGTGCGAAGGCCAGTACGTCATCACGATGCGCTCCCACAACAGTAAGCGGCCGGTAACCCCCATCGGCGAATGTGTCCGGCAAAAGCCGGCGTAATGCCAGCAACCGGGCCAGCACGAAATACTTGATCCGGCCGTCGGGCCAATCGGTTAGAAGCCGCTTAACTCTGTTTTCATCGGGCTCATGACCCGCGGTTTGGTTGAGCACTTTCAGGATCGAAATTCTGTTTTCGTAATCCACGGCACGTCGGTTGTCCGGATCCACCAGCGACAAGTCCCACAGCTCGGTACCTTGATAGAGGTCCGGCACGCCGGGCGCTATACACTTGAGTGTGAGTGCGGCGAGACTAGCCAGCGCCCCGCTTCGAGCGACAGCCGCCGCAAAAGGCAGAAAGTCATGCTGAAAATCACCGGCGCGTGCCGGATCCACCAAGGCAGTAGCGTAAGCCGCAAGTTTTTTTTCGTAAGTGGTATCTGGCGCGAGCCAGGACGAGCGCTGCTTGCCTTCACGCAAGGCCTTGACAAGATATTCCGCGAGCCGCGCGGTCAGGCTTTCGCGCGTTGCTGCACCGGGCACAGCGATGACGGGCGGCGGCCAGACGGCGAGCAGCGTCTGCCACACCAGGTATTCGTCCGCCGGATGCAACCCGTGCGGGCGCAGTGGCATCGCGGCGCTCCGAAGCTGCGGAACCAGCCGCTGCCATTCGTCTGCGTGGGCGGCGAGCATGGCGAGACGCATGCGTGCATCTTCGCCGCGCTTGGTGTCGTGCGTGGCGCTTGCGTTGAGCGTCGCCGGCCAGTCTCGGGCGCGCTGCGCCAGGCGCGCATGAAAATCTTCGCTTGATAGTGAGGCGACGCGCGGATCACCGCCAACCTCGTTCAGGGCAAGCAGCGAGAAATCACGGTAGAAGGCCGTGTCTCCGAGACCCTTGGCCATCGCCACGGAAGCAAGCTGCCAGAAGCGCGCGACACCGTCGCGAAGCGGCGCCGGGAGCCGCGCCGCCTCGTCAAGGGGCAGCGCGAGCAAATGGCCGAGCCATTCGCGCGTCTCTACGTTGTGCACCGCAGCCGCCGCCCGGGCGACAATCGCTTCCTGCGTGGCGTGTGCGGCGGCGGGTGCGTCTGGATATGCGCGATACACGGGCAGGGCGACGAGGATTTCCACCAAGGCGGTGCGAATTCGCTCCGGCGCCACCGGCGCGCGCCCAGCCAGTGCAGTGACGATGCGATCGAGCATCGGCGCAAACAGATCTTCGACCGTCTCGTACTTGGCGAGCGCCAGCGTTTCGTCGAAGGGCCGTGCGTCCGGCACGAACTCGCGCCACAGCGCACGTAATCGCGCGGCACCAGCGGCCGGCACGAAAAGCCGCGTCGCGTCGTTCAGAAACTCATATCCTGTCGTACCTGCGACGGGCCAGGGACAGAGAGCCTCGTCCGCAGCGAGAATCTTCTCAACCCACAGCGGCACGCCACCGCCGTGCACCTCGACGAGTTCGCGGAGCCTTTCAAGATAGCGCCCGGGCGCCGCGAGTCCGTCCACATGATCGAGGCGCAGGCCCTGCACGCTGCCCTCCGCGAGCAGGCGGCGAATGCCTGTGTGTACCGCGCCGAACACGGCGGGGCGTTCCATGCGTATGGCCGCCAGATCGGCGATGTCGAAGAAGCGGCGGTAGTTGATTTCCTCCACAGCGCGGCGCCAGTGGACAAGTCGCCACGCCTGAAGTTCTAAGAGTCGCGCCATTCGGCCCGCATCGCACGAGAATTCCACGGCGGCCTCGTCTAGCGTCTTCAAGATGCACGCGTCTTCGGCGAGTGTAGCAAGCTCGGCCTCGAGCGTAAGTCCGGCGACGCGACGCTCGCTCGCCGGCACGGCGGCGAGCCCACGCAGGCGCCGCGCGAGCGTTGCGAGCTGCGCATATCCCGGCGCCCTGACGCGGCGCGCGGCAAGCCGGACGAGTGCGGCGGTCGAAGCCGGTGCGAGCGGGAGAAGATGGGAAAAATACCTGGCGCAGAAACGGCCCGCTGGATCGAAGGCGAGATGGATATCGCCGCGGGTGAGCACTTCACCGAACCTTGCGGCAAGCACGGGTACGAGCAGTCGAGCTTCTTCCCCCGACCAGTCCACATCGAAGCTCGCGTCGTGCGCCGAGGCGTGACCCCATTCGAGCAGATCCATCCACCAGGGATTGGCTGGATGGGCGCCCATGTGACTGGGCACGAAGTCCACAACCAATTGCATTCCGGCCCGTTTCAATGCCGTGTGTAATTCAGCAAACTTCGTCTGTCCGCCGCGTGACTCATCCAGCCGCGCAGGATCGGTCATGTCGTAGCCGTGCGTGCTTCCCGGTACGGCGCTCATCACTGGCGAGAGATAGAGATGGCTCACGCCGAGGCGGGAAAGATAGGGCACGAGTGCGGTGGCCTCGCCGAAGCCGAAGTCCGCATTCAACTGTACGCGGTAGGTCGCGGTGAGTGCGAACTGCACGCGCGGCGCGGGTGCGCCGCGTTCCGCCTGCACGGCGCGCACGACCTCGATGAAGCGTGGATCGGCGAGCCATTCGAACCAGGGTGGGACGCGGCGGCGGCGCCAGTTGGGTTCTTCGTCCGTCGTGCCGGGCACGTTGACAGGGTCCGTAATCTCGAGCGCATCCTCGGGCTGGATCATCAATAGCCGGCTCGGCGTGCGTGCGAGCCAGCGGTAAGCCGCGGCTGCCGGCGGTTCCTCCTCGACTCCGGGCAGTCCGGCGCGCAGGAAGCCTTCGCGCAATGCATCGCGCTCCGTCGGGCGCGCGGTGTGTGCCGCAGCCCTCGCCTCTTCCGAAGGCCAGAGACTGAGCCGGTCCATTCGGACGAGATCCTCGCCGCGCCACCAGCCTGGCAGCGGGATGATGTCGTGGGTGCCGACTGCCGCCAGCGCCTCACGCGGATAGTGTTCCGGCGCCAGCGGCAGTCCTGTTTCGGTGTGCTCGAAGTAGAGCAGCCGGAGCGAGAGGATACTCCGCTCCGCGAGCCGCGCGCGCAGACCCTCCGGCACCGTTCCCAGATCCTCGCCGACGACGACGCAGCGGGCGCGATTGCTTTCGAGCACGATCACGGCGAGCATCAAATCGAGTGGATAGCGCAGGTACGCGCCGTCCGCCGGAGTCGCGCCGGGCGGGATTACAAATAACCGGTTGAGCCCGAGCACGTGATCAATGCGCAGCGCACCCGCATGGCGCATATTGGTCCGAACCAATTCGATGAAGGGCGCAAGCTGCCGTTCGACCAAGCGCTGTGGATGCAGCGGCGGGAAGCCCCAGTTCTGCCCGCGCGGATTGAGCGGATCGGGCGGCGCGCCGACTGCGAGCGCGGTCGCGAAATCACCGCGGCCCGCCCAGACTTCAGCGCCGGCAGGATCGGCACCGAGCGCGAGATCGTGATAAAGCCCGATGCCGAGTCCGGCTGCTCGTGCGCGCCGCGCGGCCGCTTCGAGTTGCGCATCTGCCTGCCATTGGAGCCAGAGATGGAAATCATAAGTATCACGGTGTTGCGCGCAGAAATGTTCGAGCGCCGCGTCTTGGCGATCGAGCATAGCGGACGGCCAGGCGCTGAGGTCGGCACTAAACTCGGCGGCGAGGGTTTCGAACTGCACCCAGTCGGCAATTCCCCGGCTTGCCTGGCTTCGAAACTTGTCGAATATCGCATCACTGCCGCTGTAGCGGAAACCCTCGAAGGCGGCGCGCGCGCATGCAAGTTTCTCGACCGCAACGGTCGCGTAGTCAATCAGTCTCCCGGCATTGAGGGCACGGACACGGGCCTGAAACGCCGATTTTTCGAAGCGCGCGTGCAGCGCATCATCGCTGCCTGGCAGCCGGCGCACGTCGAGATAAAGCGGATTGAGTGCGAGGCGCGAACTCGGAGAATAGGGACTCGCGCGTTCGGGCGCGGCAAGGAAGAGCGCGTGCAGCGGATTGATGCCGAGGGTCGCCGCGCCCATCGCGCCCGCGGCCTCACCGAGGCCGGCGAGATCGGTGAAGTCGCCGAGGCCGATGCTCGTCGGACCGATCTGTTCGTAGAGCTGGATCGAGAACCCGTAGCCGCGCGCCGGTTGATCCGGCAGCCAGGCTTTCTCCGGGGCGCGCACGAGCAGCGTTTCAGCCGTGTTCGCACCGCTGCGCAGCGAAAGCTGGTAATAGCCCGGCGAAAGCGGCGGAAGCGTGAGTAGTGGTTTGCCGCCGCCGATATCGAGATCGGCGGTGGCGATCCTTCCGCTGGTTTCCATCCCTTCGCCGGCAAGCGTCCATTCGAGCGTATCACCCGCAAGCGCTCGCGCATTCAATTCAACGCGCGGCGGCCCCGATTCGAAGCTCGCGACAGCAGGCTGGGCAAGCCTCGAACCGCCTTCTTGTGCGAGCGCGTGCAGCGCCTCTTGCGCGCCGTGCTCGTCACCCGTATAGCCAAGTCCTTCGACCAGTGCCCGCAGACTGCCTTGAGGCACCTCGCAACGCGTGCCGTCGATTTCGGTATAACTTCGTATCAAGCCGAGCACTTCGGCGAGCGCTTCGAGATTACTCATTGGCGTCCACTCGTACCGACCACGGCGGCAGCTCTGTACCAACATTCGCAGGATGGGCATAGACAAGTCGGCCCTGCATCGCCGGGACCGGCAACGATGTGATGCCCAAGTTCGCCTCAATCCGCCAGATCCCACTACCCACGAGCGACCACTCGATTGCGAACGCAGTCTCGCCAAGCATGCGCCAAGTGCCGGCACTGATATGCGCAAGCCGCGGCACAAGTTCGCGCCGCCGACAGGCGATCAGTCCGGACAGGAACGCGAGCCATTCGGCATGGGGGCATTCACGCAGTTCGTCCCAGTCGAGACACGATCGCAAAAAAGTTTCGTGCGCGGTCGAATCCGGAATCTGCGCGCGCGACTCGAGATCGCGAAAGGCGGCGAAGCGCTCGAACTCTCTGCGCCGGCCTTCGCGGACCGCCGCGCCCAGTTCGCCCTGAAAATCGCAGAAGTAGAGAAACGGCGTTGCAGCCGCCCACTCCTCCCCCATGAAGAGCATCGGCACGCCCGGCGAGAGGAAGAGCAGCACGTATAGCGCGCGCAGAGGCGCCGGCGCCGCGAGTTCGGTCAAACGCTCGCCGAAGGCGCGGTTGCCGACCTGATCGTGGTTTTGCAGAAAGTTGACGAATGCGGCCGGACGGATTTCGGCGCTCGGTTCGCCGCGGCGATGTCCGCCGCGGAAGCCCGAACGCTCGCCCTGGTAAGCGAAACCCTCGGTTATTGCGCGCGCCAGATGCTGCGCCGGCCGTTCCGCATAGTCGGAGTAGTAACCATCGCGTTCGCCGGTCGCGGCTGTATGCGCGGCATGATGAAAGTCATCGTTCCACTGCGCGGTGTAGCATCGCGGCGGTAAGGCGCGCGGCAGCCAGTGCGCTTCGTTGCGGTCGTTCTCGAGAATCAGGTGCACTTCGCGGTCGCGGATTTCACCGCGCACATGCTCGGCGAGTTCGCGCAGAAACTCCGCGCCGCCGGGCGCGTCCTCGATCGCGTGCACGGCGTCCAGGCGCAGACCGTCGAAGTGATATTCCTCCAGCCAGTAGAGCGCGTTCTCGATGAAGAAGCGGCGCAATAGCGGATTGCCGAAGGCAAGTGCCGCGCCCCAGGGCGTGTGCGCGTCGGCATGGAAGAAATCGGGTGCATAGCGCGCGAGGTAGTTGCCGCTCGGCCCGAAGTGGTTGTAGACCACGTCGAGCAGCAGCATGAGTCCGCGCGCGTGGCAGACGTCTATGAGATGCTTGAGATCCTCCGGACGCCCGTAGGCTGAATCCGGCGCATAGGGCAACACACCGTCGTAACCCCAGTTGCGCGCGCCCGCAAAGTCGGCGACTGGCATAAGTTCGATCGCGGTGACGCCGAGGCGTTCGAAGTGATCGAGTCGTCTTTGCACACCACCATAGCCGCCCGACTGGTCGAAGCTGCCGACATGTAGTTCGTAGATGACGGTCTCGTTCCACGGCCGTCCTCGCCAGGCGTCGTCGCCCCATTCGTAGCCGAGCGGGTCCACGACCTCGCTCGGCCCTTCGACATCCGCCGGCTGAAAGCGGCTCGCCGGATCGGGCACCGTTTCACCCGGAGCGATTTCATAGCGGTAGCGCGTACCCGCCACGGCGCCGGGTACAGCCGCTTCGAAAACCCCCTCCGACAAACGGGACATGGCAACCCGAGCGCCGTTTTCCAGGACGACCGCAACCTGCGTAAGTGCGGGAGCGAAAAATCGAAACCGCACACCGTCGGGAACGATTTCAGCGCCGAACGGCACCCGGCGGCGGCGTCGCGTCACGCGGCCGGCTCACGCGTACGCTCCAGCACGACGACCGAGCGCGCCTCGACGCCGAACGTTGCAGCGCCGAGCGTTTCCTCCGGCCACGCCGGATCGCGCGCAGTATCGAGAACGAGTCTCCAGCCATTGCCGGCCGGGCGATTGGGCAGGCGGAATTCAATGCGTTCGGCGCCGGCATGAAAGATGAGAAGAAAACAGGCATCGTGCACGGACCGGCCGCGGGCATCCCGACCGATGATGGCGCGGCCGTTGAGAAGCATGCCCACCGTGCCGCTTTCGGTGCGATGCCAGTCGTTTTGCGAGAATTCCTCGCCGTTCGCACCGAACCAGAGGATGTTGGGCACGCCCTCCTCGTCGTGGACGCGGGCATGCAGAAAACGCGGTGCGCGCAGGATTGGGTGCTTACGCCGAAATCCGATCAGCCGAGCGGCAAAATCAATATCGTCCTGTTCCCGCTCGCCGAGCCGCTCCCAGTCGAACCAGGAAAGTTCGCTGTCCTGGCACCAGGCATTGTTGTTGCCTTGCTGCGTGCGCCCGAGCTCATCGCCGCCGAGAATCATCGGCGTGCCTTGCGAGAGCAACAAGGTCGCCAGCATATTGCGGCGTTGGCGCCAGCGGAGCGCATTGATGGCGTCGTCCCCGGTAGGACCTTCCGCACCGTTGTTCGCACTGAAGTTTTCGTTGCTGCCATCCCGATTGCCTTCGCCGTTGGCCTCGTTGTGCTTCTCCGCATAGGAGACGAGATCATTAAGCGTGAAGCCGTCGTGACAGGTGACGAAGTTGATGCTTGCCCACGGGCGGTCGCCGCTCGGCTCAAACAAATCGGACGAGCCAGCCAAACGTCCGCCGAGTTCAGCGAGCACGTCTGAATCGCCGCGCCAGAACCGGCGGACGGTGTCGCGGTAACGGTCATTCCATTCGGCGAACGGTGCGCCGAACTGGCCCAGGCGGTAGCCCCCGAGGCCGATGTCCCAGGGCTCGACGATGAGCTTGGTGCGCGCGAGCAGCGGATCCTGGCGCAAGGCATCGAGGAAGCCCGCACCGGGATCGAAGCCCGAACCCTCACGCGCGAGCGTGGTGGCGAGATCAAAGCGAAAACCGTCAATTTGGTACTCACCGGCCCACAGACGCAGGCTGTCCATGACCAGTTGCGCGACGCGCAGATGCGCGAAGTTCAGCGTGTTGCCGGTGCCAGTCACATCCTCATAGCGGCGCGGGTCGTCTGCCTTCAGGCGGTAATAGCTGGCGTTATCTATGCCGCGGAAACAAAGTGTCGGTCCGAGTTCGTTGCCCTCGCCTGTATGGTTGTAGACGACATCGAGAATCACCTCGATGCCCGCCGCGTGCAGCCGCGCCACCAGGCGGCGGAATTCGTCGGGATAATTGCCTGTAAGAAGACGCGGGTCGGGGGCAAAAAAACCAATCGTCGTGTAGCCCCAGTAATTGCGCAAGCCTTTCTCGAGAAGCCAGCGCGAGCTGAGCGCCGCCTGCACCGGCAAGAGTTCGATAGCGGTCACGCCCAGGCGCAGCAGGTGTTCGATGGCTGCATCCTCGGCAAGACCGGCGGCGGTGCCGCGCAACGGCGACGGCACATGCGGATGCCGTGCCGTGTAACCCTTCAGATGGGCCTCGTAAATAATGCTTTCCGCCCAAGGATGATCCGGCCGGCGTGTATCGTCCCAGGTGAAGGCCGGATCCACGACGATGCACTTGGGTACCGCGCGCGCACTGTCACGACGATCAAAGGAGAGATCGCCACGCGGCGAGTCCACGCGGTAGCCGAAGTTCGCATCCGACCAGCGCACCTTTCCCGTCAGTGCCCGCGCATAAGGATCCAAAAGCAGTTTGTTGTGATTGAAGCGGTGACCGCGCTTCGGATCGTAAGGCCCATAGACACGATAGCCATAACGCATGCCTGGATAGCCGTCGAGGAGATAAGCATGCCAGACGTCGCCGGTACGCTCCTCGAACTCGACGCGGGCGATTTCCCGCTGGCTGCGCCGGTCAAACAGGCACAGCTCGACCTTCTCCGCATGCGCCGAGAAAAGCGCGAAGTTCACGCCGCGTCCATCCCAAGTCGCGCCGAGAGGATAGGGTTGTCCGGGGGCGATCCGCCAAGGTTGCGCCATCGTTATGGGTTCTCTTTGTGCACAAAAAAGACAGTAGCGAGCGGCGGGAGCGTCAGCGACACGGATTGCCCGTGTCCGTGAGCAGTAATAGGCGAGGTCTCGACGCCGCCCGCATTGCCGAGATTGCTGCCGCCGTAAACAGCAGCGTCTGTGTTCATTGACTCACGCCAGCGCCCAGCCCGCGGCACGCCGATGCGGTAAGCATGGCGCGGGACGGGTGTGAAGTTGGAGACGACCAGCACCGGTGCATCGCCTGCTTCGCCGTGGCGCAGAAACGCGAACACGCTTTGATCCGCATCGTCGGCGACGACCCATTCAAAGCCCACGGCCTCGCAGTCGCGCTGATGCAGCGCAGGTAGCTCGCGATAGCGGCGGTTGAGATCGCGCACCAGGTTTTGCATGCCGCGATGCGGCGCGTAGTCGAGCAGGTGCCAATCCAGGCTCTCGTCGTGGTTCCATTCGCGTCCTTGCGCGAACTCCCCGCCCATGAACAGAAGCTTCTTGCCCGGGTGTCCGAACATGAAACCGTAGTAGGCCCGCAGGTTCGCGAACTTCTGCCAGTCGTCGCCCGGCATCTTGCCGAGCAACGAACCCTTGCCGTGAACCACTTCGTCATGCGAGAGCGGCAGGATGAAGTTCTCGCTGAAGGCATACAGGAGTCCGAAGGTCATTTTGTCATGATGCCAGCGCCGGTGCACCGGATTTTCGCGCATGTAGGCAAGCGTGTCATGCATCCAGCCCATGTTCCACTTGTAGCCGAAGCCGAGTCCACCGGCATAAATCGGTCGCGAAACACCCGGCCAAGCGGTCGACTCCTCGGCAATGGTGGTGGCGCCCGGCGCCTCGGAAAACACGAGTTCGTTCATGTGTTTCAAAAACCCGACCGCTTCCAGATTTTCACGCCCGCCGTAACGGTTTGGCAGCCATTCGCCCGGCTTCCTGCTGTAGTCGAGATAAAGCATCGAGGCGACCGCATCTACCCGCAGCGCATCGAGGTGATACTGCTTGAGCCAGAAGAGCGCGTTCCCGATCAGGAAATTCGCCACCTCGCGGCGACCGAAGTTATATATAAGCGTGTTCCAGTCGGGGTGGAAACCCTGGCGCGGATCGGCATGCTCATACAAGTGCGTGGCGTCGAACCAGCCGAGCCCATGTGCGTCGTTCGGAAAATGCGCCGGCACCCAGTCGGCGATGACTCCGATACCGGCCGCATGCGCGCGCTCGACGAAGCGTGCGAAGGCCTCGGGCGGGCCGAAGCGGCTGGTTGGTGCGTAAAGGCCGAGCGGCTGATAACCCCAAGAGCCGTCGAAGGGATGCTCGGTAATCGGCAGCAGCTCGATGTGAGTAAAGCCCATCTGCTCCGCGTAACCGACAAGCTGCTCGCCCAATTCGTCGTAGGTGAGCCGGCGGTTGCCTTGTTCCGGCACTCGCCGCCAGGAACCAAGATGCACCTCGTAAATCGAAACGGGCACATTGTAAGTAGCCGATTTGCTGCGCTGCGCAAGCCATTTTTCATCGGTAATTTTCAGGCGCCCGAGGTCGAATACCCGTGAAGCGGTATGTGGCGGATGCTCGGCCGCGAGCGCGACGGGATCCGCCTTGAGCGGCAGCAGCTCACCGTGCGGCCCGCGGATTTCATATTTGTAGTGTGCGCCTTGGTGCACCTGCGGCACGAACAGCTCCCACACACCGCAGGTATGACGCAGACGCATCGGCAGACGCCGCCCGTCCCAAGCGTTGAACTCGCCGACTACGGAAACGCGGCGCGCGTTCGGCGCCCACACCGCGAAGGCGGTGCCTGCGACGCCGTCCATAGTGCGCGGGTGTGCACCGAGTACTCGCCAAGCTTCGTGGTGTGTGCCCTCGGCCAGCAAGTGCACGTCCAGATCGCCAAGCACAAAACCAAAACGGTAGGCGTCGTCGAAAATGGATTCGCTACCTGTCCAGGCTACACGCAGGCAGTAATTTTTCCGGTTGCGCGGCAATACGGCACAGAAGAATCCAGGGTGGCGTTCCACGGCCGGCACCAACGCACGTCCGTCGCGATCCACAAGCGTCACCGCGCGCGCGCGCGGCTGGAAGGCACGCACTTCGATTGCATCGCCCGCAGCGTGCGGGCCGAGCACCGCGAAGGGGTCGGGGCAATCGCCGGCGGCCAGCGCGGCGGCGGCTTGGGCTAGGGCAGTCTTGTTCATAATTCGATCTTGGAGTCGAGTAAATAGAGCGTACCAGCGAGCGGAATCGGCAGCCAGTCCGGACGATTCGCCGCTTCGTAATACACTTCGTAAAGTGCCTTCTCCAGCCGGAACAGATTGAGTAGGCGTTCGAGCGTCGTGCGCTCGGCAGGCACGCCGGGCAGACCTTCGGCCGCCGCGAGGTAGCCTTCGAGAAACGCGTGTGCGCTTGCCACCAGCCACTCATGCGCCGTGGCGGACAGCGCCTCGGGTGCGTGACCTGCCCGCTTCGCGACTTCGCGCGCGGCGGTGGCGGCGGCGTAATCGAAGGAGCGGAGCATACCTGCGACATCCTTCAGCGGCGAGCGCTTGGCCCGGCGCGCGCCAAGCGACCGCTCCGGCTCGCCCTCGAAATCGAGGATGTACCAGTCGTTCTCGTGTGCAAGTACCTGGCCGAGGTGCAGATCACCATGCACGCGGATCTTGTGCGTACCCGTGAGCGCCGAGGCGAATTCGCTGAAGCGTGCGCGGATCTCGCGCTCGCGCGCCAAGAATGCCGCCGCTGGTTCGACGGCCGCGTGTGGAAGCCGGCGTCGCATCCGGCGCAGAGCAGTAAACGCACGCCGAGTAACGGCTTGCGCCTCGCGCGTCCAGCCGTGTGCATCGCGTGCGCTCACTGGCTGCGGCGCAAACGCACGGTCGCGGGATTTGCTCGCGAGCGCGCGGTGCAACTCGGCCGTGCGTTGACCCAGGCGGGCCACGGCATTCAGGTAAGTGGCATGACGCGTGGCCTCTTGCGGCTCCTCCAAGGCCGCCTCTTCGAGCACGCGTCCGAGATACTCCAGCGTATAAGTCCAGCCGTCGCCCTGGTTGGGAATATAACGGTACGCAGCAGCGAGCGCTGTGGGCTTGCCGTCGTTATCCAACCATTCCAGTGTGCCGAGCAGTGGTGCGGTATTCTGGTAATCCGCGCGGGCAAGAAAGCGCAGCATCTCGAGTTCCGGGTTTGCGCCGACGCTCATGCGGCGATAGACCTTGAGCACCACACCCTCGCCGTAGCGTACCGAGGTATTGCTCTGCTCGACTCCGAGCATGCGCAGTGAAGCCTCGGCGCAATCCTCGTGCGTGAGTGCCGGCATCCGGGAAAAACGTAGCCGTCCGCCGGCGCCTGCGAGCGTGCGTCCTTCGGCCATCGCGCCGAGCAGCGTGTGCGCAAACTGTGGCAACACCGTCGCATCGCACAACGCGTTGAGCGTGGCGCCGCGGCGGACATTCGCAAGTGTGTAAGGCGCAAGGTCGGTGCGCCCACCGCCATCGTCGGCGTCGAGTCCGAGCGGTAGAAAATACCGCTGCACTTCGTCGTTGGCCGTGACTTCGGCGGCAGCGAGCCAAAATGATTCACGGTTTCCACTGCGGAGTTCGCCGAGCGGAACGATACGCGGCTGCGAGATACCCTCGCTCTTGCCTGCGAACCAGCGCTGCGCACCCAACCAGGGCGGCAATACCTCGCGTTCGAGCGTCCCGAGAGTGCCGTCCTGGCCGAGTTCGGTCAAACCACGCCGCACCACCAGGGTCACGTATTCCGGCGCAAACTCGGTCACCGGCCCATACCAGGCCGGGGCCTCGTCGGGCGAGGCCAGCACGAACCAGAACCAGCCGTAACCGGGTAGCGTAAGCGGATAGTAACGCTCGCCGATCGGCGGAAACGGCGTGCGGCCGAAGAGTTCGATGAGGATGCGGCCTCGAAACTCCGCCAGATCGAGTTCAACCGCTTGCGCCGAACGTCCGAGATTGAACACGCAGAGAATCGTCACCCCCTCGTGTTCCCGCAGGTAAACAAGTACATGACGGTTACGCGGAAAGAGAAAGCGCTGGGTGCCGCGGCCCAGGGCCGGACGCGAGTTGCGCACGGCGATCACACGCCGCATCCAGTTCAGAAGACTCGAAGATATCTTGCGCTGCGTCTCGACATTGATCGCCTCATAACCATACTCGGCGTTCATCACTGGCGGCAGATAGAGCGCCGCGGGATCCGCGCGCGAAAAACCTGCATTGCGGTCCGGCGACCATTGCATAGGAGTGCGCACACCGTCGCGGTCACCGAGAAAGACGTTGTCGCCCATGCCGATCTCATCGCCGTAGTACAACACCGGCGTGCCGGGCATGGAGAACAAAAGGGCATTCATGAGCTCGATTCGGCTGCGGTCGTTGTCCATGAGCGGCGCGAGACGGCGGCGGATGCCGAGGTTGATGCGCATGCGCCGGTCCGCGGCATAGTGTTCCCACAGATAGTCGCGTTCGCGATCCGTCACCATCTCCAGCGTCAATTCGTCGTGGTTGCGCAAAAAAATTGCCCACTGACAATTAGCGGGAATCCTGGGCGTCTGGCGCATGATGTCGGTGATCGGGTGGCGGTCCTCCTGCGCAATTGCCATATACATGCGCGGCATGAGCGGAAAGTGAAAGGCCATGTGGCATTCGTCGCCATCGCCGAAATAGGGGCGCACGTCTATCGGCCATTGGTTGGCTTCCGCCAACACCATCCTGCCGAAGTACTCCTTATCGATCTCCTGCCGGATGCGCCTGATCACCGCGTGGGTTTCAGGCAGGTTTTCGCATGTCGTGCCGTCCCGCTCAACCAGGTAGGGAA
>JBOIAY010000231.1:0-2579 GCA_050739255.1 Gammaproteobacteria bacterium | reverse complement strand
GCGTGTAGCTGTTACGACAATAGGGCTGCCCAAGTTGGCAGTGTCATCGGCAAAGCTTGTGAATGGAAGGCTTGCAAGCAGCGCCACGGTGCTGCCCAGCAGGATGGAATTACGCATGATGTTCTCCTCACGCCGCTCGCCCGCATGCGTGAAAGTAACGGTTACAACACCAGCGTGGGAAAAACAAAGGCGAAGGGCGTGAGGCCCGCTCGCATTGCCCGCCGCAACGCCGGAATGGTGCTTCAAGGCCGGTCTCCGGGCTCGCGAGCGGATTTCTCCGAATCTGTCGCCTTCCCGCGCTTGTGCGCAGTGGCTTCGTGACAGACTTTCGGGCACTTCCATAAATCGATTTTTTACTTTCTGGGGGTGTTAGAAATGACCTCGGAGGCCTCATGTACTAGCGTGTACACTCTGGTTCCTCGGTCATTTCTGCCTACCCAGAAACTAAAATCTCTGATTTTTAGAGGCGCCCTTTTCTCGCCTACCGTTGCGGGGGCAGCGCCGGCATTGTCGTGTGACGCACCGGCTTCCCGAGTGTCATCCGCGAGGATGACGCCTCAAGGCGTCGGGCAATGTAAAGACGTGATAGCCCCATGTCAAGTGTGTAGATGTCTTATGATGGATAAGCATTCGTTGTGGAGTGAACAATGATAATTTCCATCTATCAGATTGACGTATTTACCAGCCGCTTGTTTCACGGCAATCCTGCGGCGGTGTGTCCCTTGGATGCATGGATGCCGGATGAACTCATGCAGAAGATCGCGGCGGAGAATAACCTCGCGGAAACGGCTTTCTTCGTGCCGGCCAGCGGCGGTTACCACTTACGCTGGTTCACGCCGAAAGTGGAAGTAGATCTTTGCGGCCACGCCACGCTTGCGTCCGCCTATGTGATCGCGCGTACCCTTAAACCTGGTACGCAGAACATCCGCTTTGATTCAAAAAGCGGCCCGTTGCACGTCACTGTGGATGGTGAATTGATCCGACTGGATTTTCCTGCCGATCCGCCGCGGCCAGTGGTGCCGCCGGACGGTCTGGAACAGGCTTTGGGCTTAAGGCCCCAGGAAGTGCTGACCTCGCGCATCAAATACCTGCTGGTGCTGACAACCGAAAGTGAGGTTCGCCAGGTAACGCCGAACATGGCTGCCTTGATGAAACTCGACCAGTCGGGCGTCATCGTGACTGCGCCGGGCACGGATTGCGATTTCGTATCACGCTTCTTCGCACCACGTCTGGGTGTTCCGGAAGATCCGGTGACAGGTTCCGCCCACTGCGTCCTAACACCTTATTGGGAGGCGAAGCTGGGG
Source organism: Gammaproteobacteria bacterium (assembly GCA_050739255.1). Classification (GTDB taxonomy): domain Bacteria; phylum Pseudomonadota; class Gammaproteobacteria; order Natronospirales; family REEB76; genus REEB76. The sequence continues at coordinate 1,275 of JBOIAY010000231.1, read as the reverse complement.
AAGACGAAATTGCACGCCAGACAATTGTCGGCGCGGGGTGGCGAGCTTTTTTGTGAAGCACGCGGTGAACAGGTGTGGATGACGGGACAGGCGGTCAGGTATTTGGAAGGTGTGATTGAGATTTGAAGAAATTATCCCCTCACCCTAACCTCTCCCGCCAGCGGGAGAGGGGGTAAGGAGGCGGAGGATTTACAAATAAAATCCTCCGCAGCCCGTTAAAGGGTCTGGAATGCAGCGCCACTTTTGATGTTGGCGAGGGCTTGCTGCACCAAGGCCGTGGCCTGTTTCTCACCGGTCGCGAAGTCCTTGGGGTTATTTACCTGCGCCATCATTTTGTAACCGTTCTCAATGATACGCAGTTGCACCGACGTGGCAGTTGGGCTTTGGGTAATGTCCACGTAGAACGCACCATTACCGAAGCCATTGGCCGGATGAATTACCACGGGAACGATGTTGTTCTTGAGCACACCTTTCTGGGTAGCCGCATCTTCCGCCAAGTCACCGGCCGGGTCTTTGGATTTTGATTCCGTTATCTGCAGCAGCCCAAGAGTGGCATTGTTCGCGTCGTTGTATTCGCAGATATGAACAGGCGAGCCCGTGCCTGAGAGTTTGAATGCCGTGAGTTCACCGCCGAGAATTTTGCCGGCGTTGATGTTGGTGACGGCCAGACAGGCCATGAGCACTTTCTTGGCCATTGGATTGGGCCCCCCACCACATGCGGCAAGGCTGCCGAGGAGTAGTCCGCCCGCGGCGGTCATGACAGTCAGTTTTGCAAAAAGGTTCAGCTTGATCATTTTTCTGCCTCTTGGTCGATGAATGACAATGATGCCGTCGGATGACCGTGCTCTGAAATATGTTACCAAGGTTAAGCTTACCGCATTGCCAGGGTGTTGAAAAACAACCCGCCAGCCGGATGCCGGGAACATACATGTATTTTCAACCAGTTGAGCCGACTGAAAACTGATTGAAATATGATCGAAAAATGAAGAAAACCAAAAATCGTGTTTTCCGTGTTCAAATCCAAAGAGGTTAAGGAAGGTAAACCGTGCCGCCCGGCCAGCGCACCGGCGTCAACGGCGTGTGGTAGAGACGGCTCAGGTTTTCGGCGGTCAGGATTTCCGCGGTACTGCCGTACAGGACTTCGTCGTTGCCGAACAGCATCAGTATATGATTGCAATAGCGCGCCGCCATGTTCACGTCGTGCAAGGCCATGATCAGGGCGCGTGTCTGATCGCGTACCAGTGCGGCGAAGTGCCCAAGCAGCGTCAGTTGGTG
>JBOIAY010000230.1:0-10530 GCA_050739255.1 Gammaproteobacteria bacterium | reverse complement strand
CACTACTTGGCGAAGGTCATTACCGGAGTACGGTTCAAAGATGGAATTGAAGACGTAGAGAGCGATTTACAAATCAGCAGGAGCGCCGCTTGACAAATCCTCATACACCACATTTGCACATAGCTCACAACTTGACCCTTCGGCATGGATGGTGTCCTGTGCGGATAAATTAGATAACACCACCACAATCCTTAGAGACCATCGGCAATGCGGCGATGTAGTCTGGAAGAGATTTAAAGGACGAAAAGCAGGTACGGTATGGTACTACCGCGTTTTAGCAGATAAGTTCCTAGACCTCGGACTTGGACCACTTGCAGCAGAGCTCGGAAAAAGAGTGACCGAGCTGGAGACTCTTGCAAATACGCCGCTTAAGCCCATCAAAGTGCATAAGATATAAGTGTCAGGCAATTATGCAGCATCCAGTAACTCCATCATCTGTTGTGAATGCTCCTTGTCCACGTATATATATCTCATAGTAGTTTTTATATCGCTATGCCCCATCCATTGTTGCAACGTAGGTAGATTCACACCTTTATTCGCTGCATTCGTAGCAAATGTGTGGCGGAGTGTGTGAAAGGTCACTTCTCGTCTAATTCCAGATTCAAGCCGCATTTTTGAAAAGATGTCTTGCACTTTATGTAGACGTTCACCAGTATAGGATTTAATTACGAAGCCTGATGTATCTTTGTTGTGGTAATGCTGAAGTAATATTGCATGAAGTTGAGCAGAAATAGGAACAATTCGTTTTTTGCCGCTTTTAGTTGTATCCCTGACATTTGTTTTCACCGCAGTTTGGCAAATATGTAGTTCCTTCTCTTTGAAATCAACACGCTTCCATTCGAGCCCTAAGACCTCTGAGGCACGTAAGCCAGCAAAGATTGCTAGAGCAATTAAGACGTGATTTCTTTGATTGTTGGAAGCTGTTTTCAAAAGTTTTGTAAGTTCAGCTTCATCCAACGGTATTGTCTCCTTAATGGGTTCACGTAGCTTTTTGACTTCACCGCGTATTGGGTTCTTCAATGTAGAATTATGCTTACGTTCAAAATTGAAAATGGAAGATAAAAGGGCAACTACCCTATTCACCGTGCTACCGTCGAGAGATTTAATTAGGAGGTCTTGTTTTAGTTTTTCGACATCTCCAGTCGTGATGCTAGCGATATCACGGTTGCCAAAGTAAGGAAGAAGGTGTTTTCTTGTTCGCCACGAATCATGCTCCCAGCTTAGTTTCGTAGACTTGGCCCATTCCAAATATGCTTCAGCAACAGTTCTGAAGGACTTATAAACAGGCTGATTTGAATTAAGATTGTGGTGCACACCCAGTATTACCTCAGCTTTCAACTTGTCTAGGCGCTCTCTGGCTGCCGTAAGTGTCCAACCATCACGTTCACGGCCTAAAACCCCCTTGTAGTGCTTCCCCTCGTGATAGAAGTCGTATCGCCACGAACCAGTGCCATCGGACAGTTTCCGTTTGTAAAGACCATTACGCCCTATGTCGCTCCCGAGTGGAATCTCTTTCCATTCCTGCTTCGAAGAAATCTTCTCTAAGTTTGTAATTGATGTACTCATATAAATCACTCCTATATGGAGTATTTATGCGAGTTCCCGAGGGGAAATTAGGGGAGGTTCGCCAACGGGTATCTACGTAAATCAACGGGTTATATGCACTCGAAGATTCGCGTGGTTTTCGTGGCTTGCCTTGGCAAAAGCCACGTAACCCATTGATATCATTGGTGCCCGGAGAGGGATTTGAACCCACACTCCTTTAGGGGGAACGGGATTTTGAGTCCCGCGCGTCTACCAGTTCCGCCATCCGGGCAAGGAGGACGCGGCCGCGTGCCGCGAGGGTGCACAGTATAGGCAAATCCACCCGCCGCCGGAACTTTTTTCCCGCAACTTGCGACCTTTGGGCCTTCCCGCGCATCCTATTCAGCATGAACGGCTCCTTTAATCAGCCGATGGAGACCGACACGCTGGCGCGCGCCCGGAACGGCGACCGGGAAGCGCAGGCAGCGCTGTATGCCTCTTTTAATTCCGCTGTGTACACGCTGGCGCGGCGTCTGCTGGTCAAACCGGAGCTGGCCGAAGACGCGCTGCAGGATACCTTTGTGGAAGTGATGCGCGGGTTACCGGCATTTCGAGCCGAAGCACCGGTAGGTTTGTGGATACGCCGGATCGCCGTGAACCGCTGCCTCATGCAGATACGTTCGTCCTGGCAGCGATATCGCACAAGCTTGGCGCCCGAAGATAATGTACTAGCGGCGGATGCCTGGCGCCACGATGAAGACGCAGCCTGGCAGAACGTCCTGGACATTGAGCAGGCGCTGGAGGCACTGCCAGTGGTTACCCGTGCGGTGGTGTGGTTGCACGATGTGGAAGGCTACACCCACAAGGAGATTGCCGAGTTCATGCATGCCACGCCAGGTTTTTCCAAATCACAGTTGGCACGCGGTTATGCGCGTATGCGGCATTGGGCGACTGAACAAACAGGTGAGAAGATATGCACGCCAGTCTTGAACGGCTGATCAGCTTGCGCGATGGCGAACCGATCGCGGCGGACGTGGTAGGGCATGTGCGTGATTGCGCTGAATGCGATGCCGTCATGCACAGCCTGTCGGATTTGCACGGAAAGTTGCGCGCCATGCCGGGATTCAGCGCGCCGGCTGATAGCTGGCAGCGGATCCTGTTGCGTCTCGACGCGCAGGCCGAAACCATGCACCGCCGATTCTGGATTCCCGCGGCCGGCATTGGGCTGGCGGCATCATTGGCCGTCGTGTTAGTGCTGGTCACTTTGTCTGTGCATCGGCCTGATACGAATGCCACAGTGACCTTTGCCACCCACCTACGCGATGTTCGATCTCTGACACAACTCCAATCCCAGTCTCAATATCTGGAAAACGCCGTGCTGTCCATGAACGCGGATACGGATCATCGGGTCGTCAATGCCGGTACAGCAGCCATGGTGGCAGCGCTGGAAGATCGCATCGCGCTCATTGATTACGCCATCAACCAGACTGGAGTCAGCCCGCAGCCGCACGCTGAGCTGGCGCAACTCTGGCAGCAGCGGGTGGATTTGTTGCAATCACTCACCGCGGTGCGCTATGCGCAAGTGGCGGGCAACGGTATATGAACGAGAATCTTAAGAGGTGAAATCATGAAAACTGTATTGACCGTTTTTCTCACAGCCGTACTGGTACTGCCACCTTTGGTCTATGCACAGACAGGTAACACTCAGGCACAGCCAAACACACCCGAGACAGCCGCAGACCGGCAGCAGCTTGCACAGAATCAGACGCAATTGGATCAGAATCAGCAGAAATTAGAAGCAAACCAGCAGAAACTTGAGCAGCAAATGCAGGAAGCACGTCGGCAAATGCAAGCAGCCGCACAACGAATGGCAGAACTGACTCTGCAAATGGAAGGACCGATGGTTTCGCGCATAACGCACCTGTTTGACCCCAAACGTGCGGTTCTCGGCGTCAGTATCGAAGAGGCTGACGCCTCGCAAAATGCTTCGGGCGCGCAGGTGCTGGCGGTGACGCCCGGTGGACCGGCGGACAAGGCCGGACTCCGTACGGGCGATGTGATCACCGCTATCAATGGCATGAAATTCAAGTCAGACAAGCAGGCATCCGCTGCTGACAAACTGATGGATTTCATGGATGAGGCAAAACCCGGTGAAACGCTCAAACTCAGCTATCTGCGTAACGGCCGGGACTTCACCACCGATGTAAAGGCCGGGCGTTTGTCTGATTACAGTGTTGCCATGGGAATGCCTCCGATACCGCCGCCTCCACCAGTTCCGCCTGTGCGGCCATCGAATCTCAGAGCCATTTATGGACCACCGCCATTCTTCGGGCGAGGCTGGCCCTGGGGCGACATGCAACTGGTGCAACTGACGCCCGGCCTTGGCCAGTATTTCGATACGAACCAGGGACTGCTCGTGGTGCGTGCACCACACGATCCAGCGCTCAAACTTGCAGACGGCGATGTGATCCTCAAAATCGGCAACCGGGAGCCGGGCACGCCATCCCATGCCATGCGCATCCTGTATTCCTACGGGCCGGGCGAAACCCTGACGCTGCACATTCTGCGCAAGCACAGACCACTGACGCTCAGCATCACCGTGCCGAAAACCCGCAAGCCTAGCGCTGGTCCGTACCGGCCCATGAGTTTGCAGGATCAGGCGTTCATCGCGCGCTGGGTGGATCAGGGCTTGGGCTAAGGGAATTGTGCATGCGCTCTGCTACCCTGTGCCGCCTATGCGGCGCCAGGACTTTGATTACGAGCTTCCCCCCGAGCTGATCGCCCAGCATCCTTTGCCGGAGCGCAGCGCCAGCCGGCTGTTGTGTCTGGATGGCGCAACCGGCACATATGCTGACCGGCAGTTCCGCGAGCTGTCATCATTGCTCACGCCCAATGATCTGCTGGTATTAAACGACACGCGGGTGATCCCAGCGCGGCTGTTCGGTCGCAAACAAAGCGGCGGCGCGGTGGAATTGCTGGTGGAGCGTATCCTGGATGCGCACACCGCGCTGGTACAGGCGCGCGCCAGCAAACCGCTGCGCGAAGGCATGCGAATCCGCATCGCCGGCACGACCGAGGCGGTGGTGCTAGGCCATGAAGACGAGTTCGTCAAAATCCAGTTCCCGGGTGTACTTCTGCCGAATTTCCTGTACCAATACGGTCATGTTCCGCTCCCGCCGTATGTGCAGCACACGGACAGCGCACAAGATCAGGAGCGCTATCAAACCGTGTATGCGCGCGTGCCCGGCGCAGTGGCAGCGCCCACCGCCGGTTTGCACTTCGATGAGAGCATCTTGCAGGAATTGGACCGGTTAGGGATATGCCACGCATTCGTGACGCTGCACGTCGGCGCGGGAACCTTCCAGCCGGTGCGCGAAGATGACATCATCAAACATCACATGCACAGCGAGCAGGTGTTTGTGAGCCAAGCTGTCTGTGATGCCTTGGCCGAAACCCGCAAACGTGACGGACGCGTGGTAGCTGTAGGCACCACCGCGGTCCGCAGCCTCGAAGCCGCCGCCGCGGATGGGGAATTGAGACCGTTTGCGGGCGAGACCACACTCTTTATATATCCGGGTTATCGCTTCCGGGTGGTGGACGCAATGGTTACCAACTTTCACCTGCCAGAGTCCACGTTGCTGATGCTGGTGAGTGCTTTCGCCGGCCGCGAAAACGTGTTGGCGGCCTATAGGCATGCGGTTGAACAGCGTTACCGGTTTTTCAGTTATGGTGATGCGATGTTGGTGATGCCGGCGCCAGAGGCGCGAACCCGTTAACGGCATTTTGTTCAGTCTTCGACCGCGACTTTATCAAGATAGCGGGCTTCCGCGCCCGCACGGCAGGTGACTTTTGTTTCGACAAAAGTCACCAAAACCACTCCCCCTGGGATTCCGAGCTTACTCCGAATCGAATGGAAGACCATTCGATTCGGAGCGCGTACCCTCGCTTCTTGTCCGACGCGGGGAGACGCAGACGGCACATCCTTGTGCCGCAGCGTCGGCTCGTCATCCTGGCTTCTCCCCGCCCCAGGTAGGGCCAATTCCTTGTCGGACTGTAAGGCTCGGCGTTATCCACGGATGTTCAAGATAAAGAGACGCTCAATATCAAACGTCTTGTTCTTCGATATCCCGTAGAGCGAGCCGAGCACTGCAGCGAGCAAGGCTAGCCCGCAGGAGCGCGGACAAGGATGCCCGCGCTCCGGCAGTGAGGCGAGGGACCGCCTCTCGGCCGGACTCCGTAGCGAGCGAAGCGCGCAGGGTAGCCACGCTTTGCGCGGCCCGCTCTCAGGGACGATTTCCTTTGGGTACTTACCTTGTTCGCACACGGAAAGTACCTCGTGGTGCGGGGGCGAAACCCCACAATCTTGAACGGTTGCGACCTTCAATTGCACTTGACTGGATTCCGGCTTTCGCCGGAATGACGGGTAAGGTGCATACCGGTAAACTCAACACCATGAAATTCGAATTACTCAACAACTCGGATAGAGCCCGCCGCGGACGCCTGACGTTCGACCGCGGCACGGTCGAAACGCCCGCCTTCATGCCGGTGGGGACGTACGGCACGGTGAAAGCCATGACGCCGGAAGAACTGCGTGAAGTCGGCGCGCAAATCATTCTCGGCAACACCTTTCATCTCATGCTGCGGCCCGGAACGCAGATCATCCGCGCGCACGGTGATTTGCATGATTTCATGCATTGGGATGGCCCCATCCTCACGGATTCCGGCGGATTCCAGGTATTTAGTCTCGCGGAGTTGCGCAAGATCACCGAAGAAGGTGTGAGTTTTCAATCGCCAGTAAACGGCGATCCCGTATTTCTCAGTCCCGAGGATTCGATCCGTGTACAACACGGACTGGGGGCCGACATCATCATGGTGTTCGATGAGTGCACACCCTATCCGGCGGACGAGAGTATGGCGCGGGAATCCATGGAGTTGTCTCTGCGCTGGGCGCGGCGCTGTAAAGCAGAGCACGGCAAACATTCCGCCGCACTGTTCGGCATCGTGCAGGGCGGCATGTATCCGCAACTGCGGCAGGCGTCGCTGTCAGGACTCAAGCAGATCGGCTTTGACGGTTATGCCATTGGCGGTGTGTCGGTGGGCGAGAGTGAAGCCGAGCGGCTTGCAGTTCTCGACGTGCTGGCGCCGGAGCTGCCGCCGGAACGGTCGCGTTATCTCATGGGCGTGGGTACGCCCGGGGACATCGTGGAAGCGGTGGCCCGCGGCATGGACCTGTTCGACTGCGTGCTGCCCACCCGCAATGCGCGCAACGGTCATCTGTTTACCACCCGGGGCGTGCTGCGCATCCGCAACAGCGAGCACCAATCGAATACGCGGCCCATTGACGCGGACTGCGGCTGTTATACCTGCCGGCATTACAGCCGGGCGTATCTCAGGCATTTGGATAAATGCGGCGAAATCCTGGCGCCGCGGCTCATGACGCTGCACAACCTTTATTACTATCAATCCCTGATGGCCGACATCCGGGCGGCGGTGGAGGCGGGTCGGTTCGAGGCGTTCCGGTCGGATTTCCACCTCCAGCAGCGGAAAAATCCGCCGCCTGTGCCATAATGCGCGGCCGTTACGGTCAAAAACCGGGCTGAAGGTTGTAAAATCCGCGCTTTCGCGCCGGGGGTCCAGATGCTCCCGTACTGTTTCCAAACCCGAGATTCAGGAATATCCTTGAGCTTTTTCATCCAAGATGCTTACGCCGCTGGCGGCGCGGCCCCCGAAGGGGGCAGCCAGTTCATTACCATCATCATCTTTGTGGTCCTCATCGCGTTTTTCTGGTTCTTCCTCATCCGGCCACAGCAGAAGAAGCAGAAGGAGCACCAGAAAATGCTGGCCGCCATCAATAAGGGCGACGAAGTGGTGACCAGCGGCGGCATGCTGGGGCGCGTCAAGGAATTGGGTGACCAGTTCATCACACTGGAAGTGGCCAAGGATGTCGAAGTGCGCGTGCAGCGACAGTCCATCGGCGCGGTCATGCCCAAGGGCACCTTGAAGAATCTCTAATCAGTAACTCCGGATTTCCCGCATGCTCAACCGTTATCCGGCCTGGAAAAATATTATCGTCATCCTGGTGACGGTGCTGGGCATCCTGCTGGCGCTGCCGAACCTGTATGGCGACGATCCGGCGGTACAGGTTTCCGAGAACAATGCGACGCTCACCAGTGCTGCCACCACCCAGGTGGAAGAGGCGTTGGATACCGCCAAGCTGCCCTATAAATCTGCGGCCCTCAACGACAACCGCCTGTTGGTGCGTTTCAACGATACCGATACCCAGTTGCGCGCCTTGGACGTGGTGAAGAAAACCTTGGGCAATAACTATTCCGTGGCCCTGAACCTGGCGCCGCGCACACCCAAGTGGATGCGCGCCGTCGGTCTCAAGCCCATGGCCAAGGGCTTGGATTTGCAGGGTGGCGTGCACTTCCAGTTGTTGGTGGATCTGAATGCCGCAGTGCAGACCAAGTTGCAGCGTGATGCGACCGATCTCCGCGGCACCATGCGCGGTCAGTTGATTCGCTACGAAGATGTCTCCCTGAGCGGTGACGCCATTAATTTAATGCTGCGCACGCCGGATGACGTCGCCAAAGCCCAAAAACTGCTGAGCACCAACTATCCGGAATTGACCGTGACCGCCGGCAGCCAGCCCAACACGCTGGTGGCGCGCATGAGCCCCAAGGATATCCAGCAACTGCGTCAGTTCGCGGTGGAGCAGAACATCACCACCTTGCGCAATCGCGTGAATGAATTAGGCGTGTCCGAACCCATAGTGCAGCAGCATGGCGGCGACAGCATCGTGGTGGAACTCCCCGGCGTGCAGGACACCGCGCGCGCCAAGGAGATTCTTGGCGCCACCGCCACGCTTGAGTTCCGGCTGGTGGATTTCAATGGCAATGCCATGTTGGCCAAGCAGACCGGTCATATTCCGCTGGATGACCAAATGTTTCCTGACAAGGCGGGCAACCCCGTATTGCTCAAACGCGACGTGATCGTGAGCGGCGACCAGCTGGTGGATGCGGTCTCCGGTTACGACCAGCAAACCGGCACGCCCGACGTGAACGTGACGCTGGATTCAGCCGGCGCCGCCAAGATGGGCGAGGTGACCCGCGAGAATCTCGATAAGCCCATGGCGGTGCTGTACATCGAGACCAAGACCGAACATACCACGGTGAATGGCCAGGACGTGCCAGTGCACAAGAAAGTCTATACCGTCATCAACGTTGCCACCATTCGTGGCATTTTCAGCAAACGCTTCCAGATCACCGGGCTGCAGCAGGAAGAAGCCCAGAATCTGGCGCTGCTGCTGCGCGCCGGTTCACTGGCGGCGCCCATGGATATCGTCGAACAACGTACCTTGAGTCCGAGCCTCGGCCAGGAAAACATCAAGCAGGGATTCTATGCGGCGGTACTGGGATTCATTCTGGTGGTCGTGTTTATCGCCATGTACTACAAAACCTTCGGCGTGATCGCGGATCTCGCGGTATTCATGAACTTGGTGATTACCATCGCGCTCCTGTCACTGATCCAAGCGACGCTCACCCTGCCGGGTATCGCCGGCATCGTATTGACTCTGGGTATGGGCGTGGACGCCAACGTGCTGATTAACGAGCATATTCGCGAGGAAGTGCGCGCCGGCAATTCTCCGCAGGCGAGCATTCACGCCGGCTATCGGCGTGCATTTGCCACGATCGTGGACGCGCACGTGACCACACTCACCGCGGCCGTCATGCTGTTCCTGTTCGGCGCCGGCCCGGTGAAAGGCTTCGCCGTGACCCTGTCACTTGGTATTTTAACTTCTCTGTTTACCGCCATCATGGGGACGCGCTCCATCGTCAACTGGGTATACGGCGGGCGCAACCTCAAGAAGCTGCCGGTGTAAGGGTAAGTCAGCATGGAATTTTTCCACAAAGTCCCGCATATCAATTTTCTGGGTGTACGTAAGTTCACCTTCGCGGTATCCATCACCGTCCTGCTCGTCGCGATCGTATCCTTGTCCATACACGGGCTCAATTTAGCGGTGGATTTCACTGGCGGCGTCACCGTGCAGGCGTCCTATCCTACTCCCGCCAATTTGCGGCAGATTCGCAACACACTGACGGCGGCCGGATACAAGGATGCCATCGTCCAGAATTTTGGCACGCCGGAGGATGTGCTGATCCGTCTGCAGCCTAAGAAAGGCGAGTCCGGCAAGAACACCGCCAGTGATGTAATGGCGCAGCTGCAGAAAGTCACACCCCAGGCACGGCTGGAAAAGACGTATTTCGTGGGTCCGGAAGTAGGCAAGGATCTCGCCACCAAGGGTTCCCTGGCCTTTATTCTGACGCTGGCCGGAATTCTGATTTACATCATCTTCCGGTTCGAATGGCGGCTGGCAGTGGGTGGCGTGCTGGCGACGCTGCACGATGTCGTGTTTGTGGTGGGCTTCTTTTCCATCTTTCACCTGGAATTTGATCTCAACGTCTTGGCCGCGGTGCTGGCCGTTATGGGTTATTCTGTAAACGACACCGTGGTGGTATTCGACCGTATCCGCGAAGACTTCCGCATCATGCGCAAGGGTACGCCTTTCGAGATCATCAACCTCGCCGTCAACCAGACCCTGTCGCGTACCATCATCACCTCGGGTGTGACTTTGCTGGTAGTCATCGCGCTGCTGGTTCTCGGCGGACCGGTGCTGCACGGCTTTTCCATAGCCCTGTTTGTAGGCATCATCGTCGGTACCTACTCGTCCATCTATATCGCCAGCGCTACCGCCTTGGTGCTGGGCGTGAGCAAGAAAGATCTGATGGTGCGTGTCAAGGAAGACAAGAAAGTGGATGACATGCCGTAAGAATGGATAGTCACGAGAAACAAAAACGGCGCTGCACGCGCCGTTTTGTTTGTGTGCCGAGCATGTATGACAGCTTGGGGGTGCAAGTCCCCTACCCAACCTGATGGAGGTGAAGGGTTAGCGAAGTGCCAGGGCGTCGTCGTGAGGCGGGGTCTGAAAGCAGCATGGAGCAAAGG
>JBOIAY010000229.1:0-4091 GCA_050739255.1 Gammaproteobacteria bacterium | reverse complement strand
CCGTTTTTGAATCCGTGTTGATGGATGGGCACATGAATCACCTCTTGGCAGCCGGTAAATAGATCATAGAATCTGGAATGTCCTGATTCCTGGTGCGCCCTTTACTCCGATGGTCAGGATCCCAGTGCCGCCGCCTTCACTGCTTCCGCTACCGCCATGTGCACGGACTTATCGAGCACATGCGGTAGCAGTTCATCCGGCGGCGCGAGTTCGGATAATTTGCCCGCGGCGGCCAGATACATCGCATCGGTAAAACGCTTCGCGCGCGCGTCCAGCGCGCCGCGGAACAGGGCGGGGAATCCCAGCGCGTTGTTGACACTGCGGCCGTCAGTGGCGAAAGCTGCGCCGTGTTCGAGGGCGAGACGCGGTTCGATCTCCGCTTCCGGATTCGAGAGCGCGAAAATGAGCTGGCCTTTGCGCACCATCTCCGGCTTGAGGAGTCCCTTGACGCCGGAGGTGGCGATGACGATGTCCGCGTTCTGCATCAGTTCCGCCAAGTTCGCGCGCTTGCCACCCATGCGCTCCAGGCGCGTGAGCGCCTCTTCGCGCAAATCGGCACCGAACAACTTTTTCACGCCATAGTGCAGCAATAACCGGCTAATGCCGATACCGGCCGCGCCCAAGCCGATCTGACCAACAATCGAGGTTTTGAGATCCCGGTCCACCCGCCGCGTGGCGGTGAGCAAAGCCGCCAAGGCCACCACGGCGGTGCCGTGCTGATCGTCCTGCATCACCGGCTTGTGGAGTGCGCGCACCAGGGTTTCCTCGATCTCGAAACACGCAGGCGCGGCGATGTCCTCCAGATGAATCGCCCCAAATGACGATTCAATCGCGAGCACCCCGGCGATGACCTTTTTCGGATCGGTATCGTTCAGCAGGATCGGCACTCCGGAAATGCCCACGAACTTGGAATAAATCATGGCTTTGCCTTCCATCACCGGCAGACCGGGAATGGCGCCGATGTGGCCGAGACCGAGGATCGCGGTGCCGTTGGTGATGATGCCTACGGTGTTGCCCAAGTTGGTGAAGTCCCAGACCTTCTCCGGATCTTTCTGGATGGCAAGACACACGCGCGCCACGCCCGGCGTGTACACATCACGCAATTGCTGAATGGAATCCAGCGGCACTTTGGAAATAGTTTCGATCTTGCCGCCACGGTGGCGGTCGAACACGCGATCGGAACGGCCCAGCAACTTTCCATAGGGCAACGTTGCCAGGCGCTCGTGCAACAGCTTGCCGGCGGTTTCATCCATTTCCACAGTGATTTCCCAGACACTCTGGTCCTGGGCGCGGCGCACGAGCGTAATGTGGTCAATCATGATGCCGCATTCTCCGATGGCGGTGAGGATGCGGCCCAAGTTGCCGGGCCGGTGCTGGGATTCGATGACCAGGATTTCAGGGATTTGCATTAGGTCAGGTTCGTCAAGAATCTAGTTGGCGCGTCATTCTATGCTTTAAACGTTTTCCGTACAAAACCCGAACTCAATAAGCATTACCGAATGGTAACGCAAATTTTATCTTCGACTATGCCCTACAGTACGCGAGTGCGGTATTTTAATGGCTCTCGACATACCCGTCCTTTTCAGGAAATTACAGCCATGAAAATAGTATCCAGATCATTGTTGTTCAGCGGCATCGTGGGGCTTTACGCCTTGTCTGCTCTGGTTCAGGCCCAAGCCTACCCTGGTCAACACTATGCCAAACAGGCTCATATCAGTCTTGCTCAGGCCCGTATCATTGCCTTGAAGGCCTTTCCAGGTACGATTATCAAGGAAGAGTTGGAAAAGGAGAAAGGTGGCAGTGGACTACGTTATTCCTTCGATATCCGCCATGAGAAGCTGATTCACGAAGTGGGCGTGGACGCAAACACCGGAAAAGTGCTGGAGAATTCCGACGATTCGACTGATTCCGATTGACGCTGCTCACAATAATGAGCAAAGGGTACCTTTAAAAATTATTCGGCTCGCGAATGTCGGCCTTTCTTCTGATATGCAGTAAATATGGAATTCAACCACGCACACGACGCAGCCGCGGCTTGCCGGGTTTGAAAATCTTGATCTTTTGACCCAGCGACAGGGCCAGGCCGTCGCTGAACGCCTGCATGGCGTGTTCCGGTTCGCCCAGGGATTTGAGCAGTCTGCCCAGCTCCTCGTAGGCTTCAGGGCGGCCGCCCAGCACGATACTGGATTCCAGATAGCTGCGTGCCTTGCCCCAGAGTCTCGCCACCACGCACAGGCGTCCGGCGGTGAGCAACAATGCGGCACTTTCGCCTTTTTGCGCCAGCCACTCTTCCACCCGCGCCAGTTGGCGGACGGGATCCTCCGCGCGCGTCTGGCCGTAGAGCAATACCAGTTCCTCATCCCAATCGGATTTAAGCGCGTCGCGAGCGATGCTTTCCGCGGTCTTGCCATCGCCGAGTTTGATCAGCGTCTGCACATAGGCGCGCGCTACGCTGACGTCACCGCGCAAACGTCGCGGCAGCTCATTCCACATGGCCGTTGCCTGGGCGCTTCCCGATTTCGCGTCCAGGTGTTCCAGTAGCGCGCATACTGCGCGTGCTTCGAGACGGTCAATCTCCGCGCGCGGCAGCGCGCGGAATTCCCGTAATTTCGGAATCAGTGCCCGCAATGACATCCAGTCGCCGAGTTTCTTGTACAGACGTGCCAGCAGTTTCAAACCGTAGGCGTGATTGGGGTCCAGTTCCTGCAGATGCCGCAATGTCGCCAGCGCGTGTTCGTATTGCCGATGGGCGATTTGCAACTCCGCCTGGGTCAGTAGCACCGCCAGATGCGCCGCCGGCACCTGGTCGTACGCGCGCCGCAGATAGGTGTCGCGGCGCTCGTGCGCGTTCTGCATTGCGGCGGCGCGGGCGGCTGCAATGTAGGTGATAAGTGGTACTTTGCTGTCGGCCGCGTGACGCATGAGGTTGCGCTCACTGTCAGACCAGCGGCCTTCCGCCAGATCAATGAGGCCGTGGATGGATGAGCGCCGCGAGCGCAATTCGCGACGCCGCTCCAGAGCTTCACGCACCCGCCGCGGGAAACTCCACAGCTTCAATACCAAGGTGGTGAGCAGATACAGGCCGAAGAAGACGATCAGCACCAGAAGCACCAGGGTGCTGAGCGACATCTCCACGCTGGTATTGTGCCAGGCGAGCAGCGTGTAGCCGTTGTCCACATGCAGCACGCCGGCGATGATGACCGCGGCCAAGAGCGCCAGCAGCAGGTAGAACGCGTATTTCATGGCGCGGTGGCCTGCGGTGGTTCCAGTCGCCTGAGCAGTGTCAGCGATGCAGAAATATCCGGCAGCGGTGGATTGATCTGCTGTTGCTGCATCTGCGCGAGCTGCCCGATCGCCGCCTGTACACTGCTGTCCCGGGTATCGAAATAGGCTTTTAGCCAGTCACCCGCGAGTTGCGTGCTGCTTCGGAAGGTAACGCCGTCGCGTTCCATGAGAGCGGCGCGCGCAGTATCCAGACGCAGTTGCAGATTCTGGCGTAGGAAATATTCCTGGCGGGGCGCGAGCAACGGCACGACCGGTGCGTTGCGATGATGAATCGTGAAAATATCCCTGGCCAGCCGGTTCAGGCCGGCTTTGAAGCGTTGCCACAAAGTCAGGCCGGCGTTGTTGGCGGACTCTGCGCGCGCACCAGGCGCATATTGATCCGGCGCCACGCGTTTCAGCGGGAAGGTGTCCACTTCCTCACTCAAGCTCGTGAGCGCAGCCGCCATGCCGGTCACATCCGCCTGGGGTACGGCGCGCAGAGCGGTTTCTTCCCTGGCGATCTGCTGGCGCACCGGGATCAGGCGGGGATCAGAGAGCAGCTTCAAACGTTCATCTGCGGCGATGAGCGCCTTGAGTGCCAGCCCGGGGTTGACGTCGAGTTGCAACTGCTCGTTCGCGGCCATGAGCAGCGTGGCCACTTCGGCCTTGATCCAGGCATCCCGGCCCTGTTCGGAGCGCTTGCGCAGATCCGTGAGCGCCGCATCCATGCTGTCCAGCCGGTCGCTGAAACCCTTGAGGTTTTGCTGAGTCGCGGTGATGTCATTGTCCAGTTGGCTCTTCAATGCTGCCGATTGACTGAGCACGTC
>JBOIAY010000228.1:0-11501 GCA_050739255.1 Gammaproteobacteria bacterium | reverse complement strand
AGAAGGCCCTGACAGCGGTAGCGCTGGTGTTTGCTATCTTCGAACTCAATCCCGCGCCGTTCTGCATGCTGGACGAGGTGGACGCGCCGCTGGATGAAGCCAACATCGGCCGCTTCGGCGATCTGGTGCGCGGCATGTCGGACCGGGTGCAGTTCGTGTTCATCACCCACAACAAGGGCACCATGGAGATGGCGAACCAGTTGATCGGCGTCACCATGAACGAACCCGGTGTCTCGCGTCTGGTGGACGTGGACGTGGACGAGGCAGTACGCATCGCGGCCATGTGAGATGTGGGAACTGCGCGTGATTCTCATCCTGATTGGCGTGGTGTTCATCGCCGCGGTGTATCTATTATCACGCCAGAAGAAAAAAAGCCGCAAAGCTGATTTTCACCGGGATGCGCCCACATTGGAGGGATCGGATTTGCCGGAAATGTCCATTGATTCACCGCCGCCCCATGTGGCCATGACTTTCCCACCCGATGTCGCGGCCGCACCCAAAACGGCCGATGCGGATGGCAGTCAGGACAAAAAGCAGTTGATCCTCGCCTTGCATGTGACATGCCGGGATCAAACGGGCTTTGACGGTGGCGAGGTATTGGCAGTACTGCGCAGCAGCGGCCTGGAATTCGGCCAGTACCAGGTATTCCATCGTCTGGTCAAAGCTGAAACGGAACAATCCGTGTTCAGTGTGGCCAACATGGTTGAGCCAGGTGTGCTGGAACCGGGCGCGCTTTCCAAAATGCGGATTCCGGGATTGACCTTATTTCTGCTGCTGCCCGGTCCACAGGACGGCGTGGCCGCCTGTGCCGACATGCTGGCCACAGCCCGCGCCCTGGCGCGCCAGTTGAACGGCGAAGTATTGGATGAAAAACGCAACGTCCTTACGCCCCAGAGTGCTCAGCAGATACGCGGGCGTATCCTGGAATTTCAGCAGCAGATGAATGTCCAGGCGCACTGAAACCAGTACCGGCTCAGGGTAGTAGCTCATGACAAGCCGCCGGGATGCCCAACGCCGTATTCGCGCTCTGCGCGAAGACCTGGATCGGCACAATTACCGCTATTACGTACTGGACGCGCCGGAAATCCCGGACAGTGAATACGACCGTCTGATGCGGGAATTGCAAGCACTGGAACAGGAATTCCCGCAGCTCGTGACGCCCGATTCACCCACCCGGCGCGTGGGTGCGGCGCCGCTCAAGGCATTCGGCGAAGTCCGTCACACGGTTCCCATGTTGTCATTGGATAATGCTTTCGATGACGAGGAGCTTGAAGCCTTCGACACGCGCGTACACCAGCGTCTCGAAACCACGGACGAGATGGAATACACGGCCGAACCCAAGCTGGACGGTTTGGCTTTGAGTCTGCACTATGAAAACGGCGTGCTCACGCGCGGCGCCACTCGCGGTGACGGCAGCACTGGCGAGGACGTGACATCAAACGTGCGCACTATCGCGTCCATCCCACTGCGGCTGCGAGGAAAGAGCTATCCCGCGGTGCTTGAGGTGCGCGGTGAAGTGTACATGCCGAAAAAGGGCTTTCAGGCGCTCAACCGCCGCCAGGCGGAGCGCGGCGAGAAAACCTTCGCCAATCCACGCAATGCCGCCGCCGGCAGTCTGCGTCAGTTGGATTCACGTATCACGGCACAGCGGCCGTTGGAGTTTTTTGCTTATGCCTGGGGCAAAGTGACGAGCGGCACACTTCCGAAACGTCACAGTACGGTGTTGGCGCAATTCCGGGACTGGGGTTTGCGCACCAATCCCGAGAACCGTGTTGTGCGAGGTATATCTGGATGTCTTGAGTACTACCGGCAGATGTCCGCCAAGCGCCCGCAGTTGCCGTACCAGATAGATGGCGTCGTTTATAAAGTTGATCGGCTCGATCTGCAGCAGCGGTTAGGCTTCGTGGCACGCGCGCCGCGCTGGGCCATCGCACACAAGTTTCCGGCCGAAGAAGCCATGACCTTGCTCAAAGCGGTGGAATTCCAGGTGGGCCGCACCGGTGCGCTGACGCCCGTGGCGCGGCTGGTACCGGTTTTCGTGGGCGGCGCCACCGTCAGCAACGCCACGCTGCACAACATGGACGAGGTGGAGCGCAAGGATGTGCGCGTGGGTGACACGGTGATCGTGCGGCGCGCCGGTGACGTGATACCTGAAGTGGCCAGCGTGGTGCCGAGTAAGCGGCCGAAGAATGCGCGGCGCGTCAAGATGCCGACCAAATGTCCGGTGTGCGGTTCGGACGTAGTGCGCGCGGAAGGCGAGGCCGTGGCGCGCTGCACCGGCGGTCTGTATTGTCCGGCGCAGCGCAAGGAGCTCATCCGGCATTTCGCGTCACGCCGCGCTCTGGATATCGAGGGCCTGGGCGAGAAACTGGTGGATCAACTGGTGGACGCGGGGCTGGTGCGGACACCGGCTAACATTTTCAGCCTTGGCGTTCCGCAGCTCGCTGAACTGGAACGCATGGGCGAGAAGTCTGCGGCCAATTTGGTGCAGGCCATCGAACGTGCCCGGCACACCACGCTGGCGCGATTTCTGTATGCGCTCGGCATCCGTGAAGTGGGGGAGACCACCGCCGAGGCGCTGGCACGGCATTTCGGCACATTGAATGCACTTATGGCTGCGGATGAAGCGGCGTTGCTGCAAGTGCCAGATGTGGGGCCGGTAGTGGCTGCCGCCATCGCGGCATTTTTCCATGAAGCCCATAACCGAGAGGTGATTACCGCCTTGCGCAAAGCCGGCGTGCGTTGGGCCGAGAGCAAACCTGCCGCGCATACCGGTCCGGGACCTTTGAGCGGCAAGAGTTTCGTGATGACGGGCACACTCACCGGCATGACACGCGATGAGGCCAAAGCGCGCATCCAGGCGCTGGGTGGCAAGGTGAGCGGGAGTGTCTCGAAAAAAACCGATTATCTGGTGGTGGGTGCGGAACCGGGATCAAAACTGGCGGAGGCCCGCAAACTGGGCACCGCAGTGCTGAATGAACCGGCCCTGCAACGGCTGCTCAAATCCTGATGTTTATCGCCTGTATTGGATATAAAATGTACTCCATTCGCCGTTCCGGCAGCGCCGGCCGGATTCCATGGAGATTCAGTGTGCGATTTACTGCGATAACATCGGCTCTGATGCTGTTGGTGTTCAGCGCCTGCAGTACTATTCTGACGCCGACCTATGGTGTGCGTCAGGGACAGCTCTCGCCGTGTCCGCAGAATCGTGATTGCGTTTCCACCCGGGATACCGACCCCAGTCTGTACATCGAGCCGCTTGTTTATACCAGCACCCGTGACCAGGCTCGTAATGATCTGCTCATCGCCATTACAGTGGTGGGGCAGGCCCACATCGTATCCAATCACAGCAATTACATCCGCGTGGAGTATCCGATTGCAAACCGGTCGGAGCGCGCTTCGGAGTATTATTACCAGCCTGAAAATGCGGTGGACGACGTGGAATTTTATCTGGTACCAACCAGTCACATGATTGAAATGCGTTCGATCGCGCGCTTGGGTTTATTTGATATTGGTGCCAACCGCGCACGCCTGGAAAAAATCCGCGCAGCGTTTGCCGATTTGCAGCGGCAGCATAATTAAACCCAGTCGTGAGAAATGAAACGGCCAGCCTTGCGGCTGGCCGTTTGTCTTCATCATTTTCTCGGCTTGGTTACGGCTTTTGTGAAGTGCCGGCTGCCGGCGCTGCGGCGGGAGACGGTGCTGCCTTGGAGGGTACCGCCGCGGTCTCGGAGGCGGGCGCGGTCATGTCCACTTTCGCACCCTCACGCAACTTGTTCACGTAGGCTTCCACTTCCTTGCCTTCCAGGGAGTTCATGATTTGCTCGTGTACCGAAGCCAGGCTGGGTGGCGGCATGGAGCGCGTGTCTTCCAACTGGATTACATGCCAGCCGAACTGGGTGTGTATCGGTTGCTTGGTGTATTCGCCTTTCTTCAACTGCGCCACCGCCGCGGAGAAGGCCGGCACCATCTGATCCGGGCTGAACCAGCCAAGTTCACCGCCCTGTTTTTTGGTGGCGTCGGTGGAATATTTCTTGGCCAGCGTGGCGAATTTTGCACCGTGGTTCAACTGGTTGATGATGCTCTTGGCAAGTTGTTCGCTGGGCACCAGGATATGGCGTGCGCGGTATTCGGTACCCGGCATGGACTTGGTGCGTTGCGTGTACTCGGACTGGATCTGTTCATCGGTAACGGGGTTTTTCGCCAGGTATTGCTGCACCATCTGTTGCGCCAGAATGCCGGTTCTTTGGATAGTGAGATCCGCCGCTACTTTCGGATCCTTGATCACGTCGGACTTCTTCGCCTCCTGGGCCAGAACTTCCATATCAATGAGGCGGTTGAGCACTAGCTGGCGCTTCTGCGCATCCAACTGCGGTTCCTGGCCGCCGGCCAGGCTACGCAAGTAGGCGCGGTACATGTCATTGGTGATGGGCACGCCGTTGACAGTAGCCAGCACGCTGGAGGTATCAACGGAACTTTGCTTGCCTGCGCAGGCCGCCAAGACGGCTACGGCGAGAATCAACAGGATGGATCGAGATGCGGTACGCATGGAACAGTTCCTCGTGGGTGAAAAGTTAGTGAGATTCTCCGGGAGCCAACGCCTTGATACTCAAGGCGTGGATGTCAGTCTGCAGCAGGTTGCCCAGGGCAGCATAGATCATGCGGTGGCGCGCAAGCGGCGGTTGCGCCGCGAACGCAGGTGCGACGATACGCACGGAAAAGTGGCCACTACCTTCGTGGGCGTGGCCGATATGCTGGGCGCCATCGTCCCGGATATCCAGTTCCAGCGGTTGGAAGCGGGATTCCAGTGTTTGGCGCAGGCGCGCGATGGACGGATTCACGGCAGCACCTTCAGAAAGGGTTTCACCGCCACCTTGGCGTACACACTTGCCGTGACATAAGGGTCTGCATCCGCCCAATGATGCGCGGTATTCAGCGAATCAAATTCAGCTATTATCAGGCTACCGCTGAAACCGGCCTGGCCGGGTGATTCGGCATCAATGGCAGGATGCGGTCCTGCCAGCAATAAACGGCCCTGATTTTGCAATTCTTCAAGACGCTTGAGATGGGCTGAGCGCGCCGCGACGCGCTTCGTCAGGCTGCCGCTCACGTCCTCGGATAATATCGCGTACCACATCAGGAGGCCTTTTCCATTTCCATGTGGCGGCTCATGTAGAGTGCCTGCAATACCACGAATATCAGCATCGCACCGGTGGACCACCAGACTTTGAATTTCACCCAATCGGCGGTATCGAACTGGTAGAGCACATAGACGTTCACACTGCCCAGCAGCAGGAAGAAAGCGGCCCACATCAGGTTCAGCCGCTTCCATATGACGGAAGGAACCTTGATCTGCGTGCCCAGCATGCGTTCGATCAAGGGGCGGCGCATGAAATAGGTGGCCAGAAATACCACGCCGATCAACCATTCGACGATGGAGAATTTCCACTTGATGAACACCGGGTTGTGGAGCGCAAGCGTCACGCCACCCAGCACCATCACTAGGATGGTCGCCGCCAGAACCAGGGGCTCGAGTTTGCGGCTGTGCCACCAGGAGACCGCCAGCACCAGCACGCTGCCGGCCATGAGCACGCCGGTAGCGAAGAAAATGCCTTTCCAGAGATAGCTTCCAAAGAAGGCGGCAAGCAGCAGGAATTCGAGGGCGGCGGACATGGACACGATGCGCGGCAAAGGTTCGCTATGATAGCGTATTCGTTTCTGCGCCGCTGGCTAAAGCCGGCCTGATTGTTAAGACGCCATGAGCCAGTTTTTCAGCATCCATCCGGAGACGCCGCAACTGCGGCTGGTGCGCCGCAGCGTTGCGATCCTGCGTGCCGGCGGGGTGATTGTGTATCCCACCGATTCCTGCTATGCCCTGGGCTGTCTGTTGGGGGACAAGGCCGCCATGGGCCGCATCCGCGCCATCCGCGCCGCCGGTTCAAACCATAACTTCACCCTGGTGTGTCGTGATCTGTCCGAAATCGCCACCTACGCGCGCGTGGACAATCCCACCTTCCGGCTGATCAAGGCCCACACACCGGGTCCGTATACCTTCATTCTGCGCGCCACCCATGAGGTGCCGCGGCGTCTGCAGCACCCGCGGCGCAAGACCATCGGCATCCGTGTGCCGGGCCATCCCATTTCCCAGGCTCTCCTTACGGAACTGCGTGAGCCCCTCATGAGTTCGACGCTGATGCTGCCGGGCGAAAGCCAGCCGCTCACGGACCCGGAAGACATGCGTACGCGGCTTGAGCATGCAGTGGATCTGGTGATTGACGGCGGTCCCTGCGGTTTCGACCCCACCACGGTGGTGGACTTGTCGCAGGAGTCGCCGGTGGTCGTGCGTATTGGGCGCGGGAATCCGGCTCCGTTCAGCAAGCTTCACTGATTATCCGTAAAGCCGCCAGGCGGGACTCTGTATAATGGGCCGATGGGTCATTTCAACATCGTTCAGCTCATCATCATCTGGGGTCCGCCGGTACTGTTTGCCATCACGCTGCACGAAGTGGCGCATGGTTGGGTCGCGCGCCGGCTCGGCGATCCCACTGCACACATGCTAGGCCGCCTCACGCTCAACCCGCTGAAACATATTGATCCCGTGGGCACCATCATCGTGCCGGCGCTGCTGTTCGCATCCATGTTGCTGTTTCATACCGGGTTCCTGTTTGGCTGGGCCAAGCCCGTGCCCATTGCACCGCGCAATTTCAAGCACCCACGCAGGGGCATGGCCATCGTGGCGGTGGCCGGGCCACTCGCCAACCTCGGCATGGGCATCATCTGGGCGATCATTATGCGGATTGCAGTCGTGCTGCAGCCGAGCCTTCCATGGATAGACCTGCTGATTTACATGGGCTTTGCCGGCGTGTCCATCAACATCGTGCTGCTGGTGTTCAATCTGATTCCGCTGCCGCCGCTGGACGGCGGGCGCGTGCTGGCGGGCCTGCTGCCGCGCGATGCCGCCAACGTCGTGGACCGGATCGAACCCTACGGGTTCTACATCATCATCCTGCTTTTGGTTATCGGCGCATTTAATGTGATTTTGACGCCACCCATCATGTGGCTGTCCCAGTTGCTGCTGCCCGGCGGGCTGGTGTGATAAGGAGCGCGGATTGAATTCCATAACGTCGGAAAATCAGCGCGTGCTCTCCGGCATGCGGCCCACGGGGCGCATGCACCTCGGACATCTGCACGGCGTGCTCAACAACTGGCTCAGGCTGCAACACGAATACGAATGTTTTTTCTTCGTGGCCGACTGGCACGCGCTCACCACCAATTATGAACAATCGCGCGACATCGAACCGGCCATGTGGGACATGCTGGTGGATTGGCTGGCGGTGGGCGTGGATCCGGGCAAGGCAAGAATTTTTATTCAGTCGCATATCCTGGAACACGCGGAACTGCATCTGCTGTTGTCCATGGTGACGCCACTTGGCTGGCTGGAGCGCGTGCCCACCTACAAGGAGCAACTGGAACAAATCAAGGACCGGGATCTTTCCACATACGGATTTCTGGGCTACCCGGTGCTCATGAGTTCGGACATCCTCATCTACAAGGCCGGATGGGTGCCGGTCGGCGAGGATCAGGTGCCACATGTGGAACTCACCCGCGAGATTGCACGGCGTTTCAACCACGTTTTCGGCCGTGAACCGGATTTCGAGAGCAAGGTGGAAAGCGCCATCAAGAGGCTGGGCAAGAAGAACGGCAAACTCTATCGTGAGATGCGCAAGCGCTACCAGGAGCAGGGCGACGAAGAATCATTGCAAACCGCGCAAGCGTTGCTGTCCGAAAATCATAATCTGACGCTGGGAGACCGGGACAGGTTGTTGGGTAATCTGGAAGGCGGCGGCCGCAGTATCTTGACCGAACCGCAACCCTTGCTGACGGAATCCGCGCGCATGCCGGGGCTGGATGGGCGCAAGATGTCGAAGTCCTATGGCAACACAATTAGCTTGCGGGATGATCCGACGCAAGTCGAAGATAAACTGCGCACCATGCCGACCGACCCGGCGCGGGTGCGGCGCAGCGATCCGGGCAATCCGGAGAAATGTCCGGTATGGGAATTCCACAAAGTGTATTCCGATCAGACCACACGTGATTGGGTGTGGAAAGGCTGCACCACTGCCGGCATCGGCTGTCTCGAATGCAAGCAGCCGGTGATCGAGTCTGTGCTGAAGGAACTCAAACCCATCAGGGAACGGGCTGCTGAGATCGAAGCGAATTCGGAACGCGTGCGCAGTGTGATCAATCAGGGCTGTGAAATGGCGCGTGATGTGGCGCGAGATACCATGGACGAAGTGCGTCAGGCCATGGGCCTGAAATACCGGTGATGGTTCAGATGCAGCCGCAACTTCCCGCAAACGAACACGAACAACCTGGCACGCCGCTGCAGGCGGAAATGCCTTTCGCCATCGTGCAGGGTGAACCGGTCACCAGCCTGCCGCGAGATCTGTACATCCCGCCGGATGCGCTGGAAGTATTCCTTGAAGCCTTCGAGGGTCCGCTGGATTTATTGCTGTACCTGATCCGGCGCCAGAATCTGAACATTCTTGATGTGCCTATCGCGGAAATCACGCGTCAATACATGAGATATATTGAGCTCATGAAAGAGATGCGGCTGGAGCTGGCGGCCGAATATCTAGTCATGGCCGCTATGCTGGCTGAAATCAAGTCGCGAATGCTGCTGCCGCGTCCACCACTGGCGGAGGATGAGGAAGAGGATCCACGCGCGGAACTGGTACGCCGCTTGCAGGAATACGAACGCTATAGAACCGCGGCCGAGGATATGGATGCGCTGTCGCGCCTGGGTCGCGATGTGTTCACCGCGGTGGCGGAGATGGGCGGGCACAAAGTGGTGAGGCTGGTGCCAGAAGTCGCCATGCAGGAATTGCTGCTTGCCTTCAAGGACGTGCTACAACGCGCCGCCATGTATTCCCATCATCACGTGCAGCTTGAACAGCTTTCGGTGCGCCAGCGCATGTCCGAAGTGCTGGCCGCGCTGCAGGACCGGGAATTCCGCGAGTTCAGCCGTCTGTTCACGCCGGAGGAAGGCCGGCGCGGCGTGGTGGTGACGTTCATGGCGCTGCTGGAACTTTTGAAGCAAACATTGATTGAACTGGTGCAGGCGGAAACCTTCGGGCCTATCCACGTCAAAGCCGCGGGCGCCACGCGTGTGGATCTGTCACTGGTAAAGATTGAAGGAGAAGACGAATGACGGTACAACTGCCGCCGCTTAAGAACATCATCGAAGCTGCACTGCTTGCGGCCGGCCGGCCACTCAACGTTGACGAACTCATGGCCTTGTTCGGCGACGAAGAGCGGCCCGATCGCGTGCAGGTTCGCAAGGCATTGGACGCGCTGCACGCTGAATTTGAAGGACGCGGCATTACGCTCAAGGAAGTCGGCAGCGGTTTCCGCATCCAGGTCAAGCAGGAACTGGTTCCCTGGATTTCACGTTTGTGGGAAGAGCGCCCGGCGCGCTACTCGCGCGCGCTGCTGGAGACGCTGTCGCTGATCGCGTACCGCCAACCTATTACCCGCGGCGAGATCGAAAGCGTGCGTGGCGTGACGGTCAATACCCACATCATGCGCACCTTGCTGGAGCGTGGCTGGATTCGCCTCGTCGGCCACCGCGACGTGCCGGGCCATCCCGAGATGTTCGGTACCACGAAAGAATTCCTGGACTATTTCAGCCTGAAGAGCCTGGATGAGCTGCCGACGCTGGCGGAACTGAAGGACATAGACAGCCTCAACGTGGAGCTGGATTTTGATGGCGAGGGCATGACGCGGCCGGTGGTGAACGACGATGGCAGCGGCGCACAAACCGCCGGCGACGTGTTTCCAACGGATACGGACGACGGCATCCTGCGTGCGCAAGGCGCAACCGAACGGTGAGTGGCCATCAAACCCAGACATGCCAAAACACCCGTCGGCCCACCAGAGCGTATCCAAAAACTTCTAGCGGCCGCTGGCCTGGGTTCGCGCCGCGAAATTGAAAGCTGGATGAAGGCCGGGCGCCTGACTATCAACGGCCGGCCCGCGCAGCTCGGTGACAAAATCACCACTGCCGATCGCATCGCCCTGGATGGGCGACTGCTCAAGACGCTCATTTATGCCACGACCAACGAACGACGCGTGCTTCTCTATCACAAACCGGAAGGCGAACTCACCACCCGCAAGGATCCGGAAGGCCGGTCCACGGTATTCGAGTCGCTGCCGCGGTTGCGCCGTAGCCGCTGGGTTTCCGTGGGCCGCCTTGATACCAACACCTCGGGTCTGCTGCTGTTCACCACCGATGGCGAACTGGCCAATCGCCTCATGCACCCTTCGCAGGAAATCGAACGCGAGTACGCGGTGCGTGTGCTGGGCAAGGTTAACGACGAACAACTGGCCGCACTGACTACCGGCGTGCGACTCGACGATGGCATGGCGAAATTCGACGCAATTATTGAGGCAGGCGGCGAGGGCGCGAATCACTGGTATCACGTTACCTTGCGCGAAGGACGCAACCGCGAAGTGCGCCGTCTCTGGGAATCCGTGGGTGTCACGGTCAGCCGCCTGATCCGCATCCGCTACGGTGCCATCAGCCTGCCGCGCCAGTTGCCGCGCGGTGCATGGCGTGATGCGACGCAAGGTGAGTTAAACAGTCTTCTGGAATTGGCCGGAATGCAGGCAGTAATAACGCAAACAAAGAATGCTACCACACGGCGGCTCCGCAGGAAGATACTCACTCGGCCCAGAACCTGAGCATATCCCGTTTGGCTGGTGTGCCAGCTGAAAACAAACGATTCATAGTGATAGAATGATTTCCTTGCTAGGAATATCAAAGTGGCATTCAATTCCACACCTACTGCATATGTGACTATTCGCATTCCACATCTTATTCGAATTTACTGGGTGGCGTTTGTAGGGAGGTAGTGGATGGAGTTTTGTATGAAAAAGCTGCTTTTGATTGTATTACTTTCTGGAATGTTGATACCGTTATATGCTCTGGCACAAGCGAAAGCTAGAATGCAACCGCATTCAGATCATGCTGAGTCGTCAGAAAACTCTTGTAATGAATTAGAACTCTTAAAATCAAGAATGCATCAAGCAATTTATGATGCTGTGAAGTACCCACCCAATGTTGCTTATTCTGTCGCTAGAGGTGTTACTAGCATCAGATACGATTATCTGAATGGTCATGTTGTGAATGCCAGGATCATTGCTTCAAGCGGTACCGGCACTCTTGATCGCGCGGCAGTTCGAGCTGTGAGAGATGCCAAATATCCTCCCGCACCTGCAGCCCTCCGAGATAAGGACATATTACGGGGAGCACTAAATAATTGACAATTTTACGCTGCCGCATAGCGTACGTGTTCTTCCTGGAAGAAGTTGTGCACGATGTGCGGCTGCCGTTGCCGGCGGCGCAGATGGCTGCGCAGGCTGTGGATGAGTTCACGCTGGGTGTGCGGCCGGCGTTTGCCCAGATGCTGCTTGACGTCATGATTGAGCAGTTCGTCGGG
>JBOIAY010000227.1:0-4047 GCA_050739255.1 Gammaproteobacteria bacterium | reverse complement strand
CTGCCGGGCCAGCCGCTGCCCGCGACAGCGCCATGAATCCGCTGCCGGAACTCCAACGCTGACATGTCATTTAACACGGCGTCTACTTTCGGATCCTGTATCCGCCATTTTCAGGAGATCGTGTATTCGTACAATATGTCTGGATACGTGTTGTCTTTACAATTGCAACGCGCGCTCAACCAGTCCGGTGTGGCAGTTGCGCATCGAGCTGGCGCAACCGTGCTTCAAGAGCGTTTACATGCTCAATCAGGGTCAGGGCCAAAGCTAGCCCCTGGCTGTCCAGATCGAAGTCGCGGCGCAGACGCGCAGCCGTTCTGGCGGCTGTCACGCAATCAGCACCGAAGGTCCAGGCTGGGGCTTCGGGCGCCAGCGGTGTGATGGCGCCGCAGTCCACCAGTTCCAGGATTTCTGCTTCTGGCAATCCGGTAAGCTCTGCAAGTTCCCGCAGTGATAATTCATAATGCTCGTCCAGCCAGAGCACTTCAGTGAGTTCGACTCTCATGTCTCACCTCCTGTTGATAATGTGCGCGTGGATTGAATCGCGAGCATTCACCAAGCTGCTTGAATAGTGCGCGTTCTTGTTCGTTTGCGCTCTGGGGTACGACGATCTGCACGATGGCAAACAGATCGCCTTCGCCGGAACGAGGCTTGGGCAGTCCGCGCTTCGGCAAACGCAATTGCTGGCCCGCCTGGGCTCCGGGCGGAATCTTGAGCCGAACCGTGCCGCCCGGTGTCGGTATTTCGACGCTGGCGCCGAGCACCGCTTCCCAAGGCGCAAGCGGTAAATCCAGATACAGATCGTGGCCGTTCACGCGGAACAGTGGATGCGGCCGCAAACTGATGTTGAGATACAAGTCACCGTCGCGGCCACCGTTGAAACCTTTACCGCCCTTGCCCGGTATGCGCAGCCGTTGCCTGTCCGTGGCGCCCTTGGGGATGCGCGTCTTGAATGCGTGCGGTGTGTGGTGCGGCACACCGTGCGCATCGTATTCGGGCAGATTCAGGTCAAGGTTCACTTCCGTGCCGTGGTACGCGTCCTCAAGACTGATGGGTACTGCCACCTCGTAATCCTGTCCGCGCATGGCCATGCGGCCATCGCCCCGCCCGGCATGATAGTGGCCGCCCCGCAGACCGGCGAAGAGATCAGACAGATCCATGTCCTCAAACGAGAATGGAGCATCACTGTAACGCTGCTGCCAGTCCGGCGGCGGCTTGAAGTCCTGTCCGGGCTGCGGTTTGCCAAGCTGATCGTAAGCCGCGCGCTTCTCCGGATCCTTGAGCGTCTGATATGCCTCGGCGATATCCTTGAATTTCTCCGTGGCGCCGGACTCCTTGGAAACATCCGGGTGATATTTGCGCGCGAGCTTGCGGTACGCCTTCTTGATCTGCTCGTTGCTGGCACTGCGTTCGACGTCGAGCGTACTGTAATAGTCTTTGTATTTCATGTTTAGTCAGCGGTGATGAGCGGCTGGTGAACTTCTTGAATAGTCCGTACTGAACCCTTCGACAAGCTCAGGGTGAACGGAGAATAAATCAAGGTCTTCTGCAATGATAACGGCAATCCAATTACTGTTCCCGGCCGCTGCCGGTAATAAGCCGGGCGCCGTATTCGGAGGTGAGATAGGCCCACAACCAGGACAGTGCCACCATCACACGGTTGCGAAAACCGATCAGAAAAAAGATATGCGCGGCGCCCCAAGTCCACCAGCCCGGCAGGCCGCTCAAGCGCATCCAGCCGAAGTCCACAATCGCCGACTTGCGACCGATGGTGGCGAGGTTGCCATAATTACGGTAGCGGAACGCGAGCGGTGGAGGCCGTCCAGTCAGCCTGCGTATCAGCAGTCTGCCCACATAAGCGCCTTCCTGCTTGGCAGGCGGCGCGATGCCGGGCACCGGGCTGCCATCGCGATTGACCACCCGCGCGGTGTCGCCGATGACGAAGATATCCGCATCATCTTGTAAGGACAGATCGGGTCCGACGCGTACCCGGCCTGCATTGTCCGCCTCAGCGCCTAGCCATGTCACCGCGGCCGAGGCGGCGACGCCCGCGGCCCAGATGAGCGTGCGCGCTTCGATGCGCCGGCCCGCGGCCAGGATGCCATCCGCGTCGCAGTTTTCGACTGAAGTGCCGGTCAATACCTCAACGCCCAGGCGTTCAAGAGATCGGTGTGCCTTTCCCACGAGTGATGTTGGAAAGGCGGATAACAAATGCGGTCCGGCTTCCACCAGGATGATCCGGACGCGCTGTCCATATAGCTTGCGATACTTCATGGCCAGTTCAGTCCTGGCCAGTTCCGCGATGGCGCCTGCCATTTCCACGCCGGTGGGGCCGCCGCCGATGACCACGAAACTCAGCAAGCGGCGGCGCTCGTCGTTATCTTGTGTCACCTCGGCCTTCTCGAACGCATCCAGAACGCGATGCCGGATGGCGGTGGCGTCCTCGACAGTCTTTAGACCGGGAGCAAACGGTTCCCAGTCGTCGTGGCCGAAATAGGCATGCCGTGCGCCGGTGGCCACCACCAGATAATCATACTGAATGAGCCGGCCAATTCCGGTGACGCGAACACTGCGCGCCTGGCGGTCAATAGCTTCCACACGCCCAAGCACGACTTCGATATTGCTCTGGCGGTGCAGAATGCGGCGGATCGGCATGGCGATGTCAGCCGGTGACAGCGCGGCCGTGGCGACCTGATACAGCAATGGCTGGAACAGATGGAAATTGCGCTGGTCAATGAGCGTGATGTTGGCATGCGCACCGCGCAAGGCTTTGGCACAGCTCAGACCGCCGAAGCCGGCGCCAAGGATGGCGATGTGAGGCAGGTTTTGCCCAGTAACCTGTTGTTGATGCGTGTTCATGAGTCGTCCGGCTCCATCAGCAGCAGCATGTGATCAGTCGGATCCTTTATCAATGCCGCACGCTGCCCATCGCGCAATTTCACGATACCTTGCGAGATGAGTTCCGTATTTTCTGTCTCCAATCGCGCCATCAATTCCGGCAGATCACTTACCTGCAGAATCAGCCGCTCGGCGGTTATATCGTTGGATTTAATGTCCACCGGGATAGCGCGACCGGCTGGCTGTTCATAGCCAAGCAACTCCACGTGCGCCGGACCCTGAATTTGTGGCTGAAGCGCGATCACATTCACCTTTACCTGAGGCGCGCAGTCCAGCCGTGCCTGCTCCGGACCCGAATTGACCGAGCGTGATGCGATGTTGAAACCGAGCAGATGCGTGTAGAAGTCAATGGATTGCTCCGTGTCGGCAACAGCGATTGCTGAATGATCAATGCCGAGAAACAACGGGGATGACTGCTGCTGCCAGATCGGGTTCCCGGTTCCGGACGGAAAGCGGATCAGTTCCACTGGATGACCGTCGGGATCGCGGAATTTGAAGGCGGTCACCGAACCGGTGTTGGGTGGCAGATGCTGCGGACCGCCTTCGGTAATGGCCGAGAACGGATAGTAATTCAGTTGTGCATGCGCCGCGTCCATGTCGGTGACCACGATCGCGATGTGCTGAAACCATAGATCAGTCGCGTCGCTGTCCGATGGATAAGGCCGGCCCGGCGGGTCGAAAGCGAGCAGTTCCAGTTCCTGGTTCCCCAGTTGCAGAATGACTGAACGCGCACGCGCCCCTGGGATACCCATCAATTCAGCCCAGGCAGGATCGGCGATGGCCGTTGCGGATTTTTGCTTGAAATCCAGCGCGCCGGTATAAAACACGGCAGCTCTCGCGAGATCCGAAACGGTGCGGCTGACGCGCAGCAATTGCAGGACGCTGCCTTGCGGCTTCATGGCCGTTGCGCGCCACGCTGGTTGGTGTAGATGGCGTAGAGCGTGTGTGAAGCACAGATGAACAGTCGGCTGCGGTTGCGGCCGCCGAAGGTCAGATTTGCGACCGTGTACGGAACCTTGATTTTTCCGAGCAAGTCCCCGGAGGGATGGATGCAGTGCACGCCATCCGCAGCGCTGCTCCAGACATTGCCGTCCTCATCGCAGCGCATGCCGTCAGCGAATCCGGGCTGTATCTTGTGGAAAGTGCGGCCAT
>JBOIAY010000226.1:0-10545 GCA_050739255.1 Gammaproteobacteria bacterium | reverse complement strand
TCGCTGGTGGCCAGCCACTCGGCTTCAGGGCCCCAGCCGGTGACTTCATCGGATTCATAGACATCCTCGCGGCCACCGCCGAAACCAAAGGTCTTGAAGCCCATCGACTCCATCGCGCAGTTGCCGGCGAGGATGTACAGGTCGGCCCAGGAAATTTTGTTGCCGTATTTTTTCTTGACCGGCCACAGCAGCCGGCGCGCCTTGTCGAGGAGGACGTTGTCGGGCCAACTGTTGAGGGGGGCGAAACGCTGGTAGCCGCTGCCGGCGCCGCCGCGGCCGTCACCGATCCGGTAGGTGCCGGCGCCGTGCCACGCCATACGGATGAAGAATGGCCCGTAGTGACCGTAGTCGGCCGGCCACCAATCCTGCGAATCCGTCATCAGCGCGTAAAGATCCTTCTTTACGGCATCGAAGTCGAGACTCTTGAACGCCTCGGCGTAGTTGAACGCCGCGCCCATCGGGCTGGACTCGGCGCAGTTCTGGTGGAGCATCTTCAGATTGAGTTGGTTCGGCCACCAGTCCCGGTTCGACTTGGCGTCGCTGGTGGAGTGAATGAATGGGCACTTCGTTTCGGTTGACATATATTCTCTCCTTCAGGGTAACTCTGATTTATTTACATTGTCAGTTGGCGTGGGACCGCTCCGACTTGGCAATAGTCTCGAACCAGTCGGCGATTTCACCGAAGCCTTCTTCACGGGCGGCGTTGGCCATGTCGGGGCACATATCGGTGTACTCGTGGGTTTCGCCGGCAATGGCGGATTTCAGGTTGCTGCGGGTTGGGCCAATCGGCAGACCTGTGACCGGGTCACCTACGGCTTCGAGATATTCCAGATGGCCGTGGGTGTGGCTGGCTTCGCCCTCCGCAGTGGAGCGAAACACCGCCGATACGTCGTTGTAGCATTCCACGTCGGCCTTGGCGGCGAAATACAGATAATGACGGTTAGCCTGGGATTCGCCTGCGAAGGCATACTTGAGGTTTTCCTCGGTCTTGCTGCCCTTGAGCTTGCTCATAAAATCCTTCGGTTTGCATTGAAAAACCACGTGCCGGTTTAGCCTCCGCCTTGGTTTAGACTAAGTCTAAATCGTTCTGCCAATTTATCCCCCGGACCTGACCATGTCAACCTGCCGCTGCGGGCGCGTTGACCGGACGGGAAGCGGCGTGTACCTTGCCCGCGCAACAGGAGACACCCGTGCCCAAATCCTCCAAAGCCGACAGCCCTGATTTTGAAGCCGCCCTCAAGGAACTGGAGAAGATCGTCGCGACCCTGGAGAAGGGCGATCTCAGTCTGGACGCGGCGCTCAAGCATTTCGAACGCGGCATCGCCCTCACCCGCCAGTGCCAGACTGCGCTGAAACAAGCGGAACTCAAGGTGGAAATGCTGGTGGAAAAGGATGGGCGTGCAAAACTCGCGGCATTCGATGCCGAAGACGAATAAGCCAGTCCGCCTTCCAGGAGGGGGCGGAATACTCAGCGCGCATCGAGAAGGTTCTGCAACATTGGACACACGCAGAATCGAGCATGCTGGTTCTGGAGAAATCCTGCCAACACGTTCGCGAGCTGCACCGCTATCCGGTTGAAGCATGCGCGCCATTTGGCGATTTGCTAGAACCACTGGCGCGGCTTTCGAATTACAGCGTCAACCGCAGCGAGCGAGTTGAATGCATGGGCCTAAAGCTCGGATAATGAAGAACCCGGGCTTGCTCATGGCCATGACCGATCTGTCCCACTATCCCCTGTTGGCGCGAATCAATTCACCCGAAGACCTGCGCGCACTGCCGGAAGCCGGCCTGAAAAATGTGGCGAATGAACTGCGCGCGTTTCTGATCGAAACCGTCAGCAGCGTTGGTGGTCATTTCGCCGCGGGACTGGGTGTGGTGGAACTCACGGTGGCGCTGCATTACGTGTTCAACACGCCGGATGACCGGCTGGTGTGGGACGTGGGTCATCAGACCTATCCCCACAAGGTGCTCACCGGCCGCCGCGACCGCCTCGACACTATCCGCAAATGGAACGGCTTGGCGCCGTTCCCGAGGCGCTCTGAAAGTGAATACGACACGTTCGGCGTCGGTCATTCCAGCACCAGCATCAGTGCGGCGCTCGGCATGGCGCTGGCCGCCAGATACAAAGGCGAGAACCGCCACGTGGTGGCGCTCATCGGCGACGGCGCCATGACCGCCGGCATGGCGTTCGAGGCGCTCAATCACGCCGGCAGCCTGGATGCCAATCTGCTGGTGGTGTTGAACGACAACGACATGTCCATCTCCGGCAATGTGGGCGCGCTGTCGAATTATTTCGCGAAGGTATCACCCGGACGTGCGTCTTCCCATCTTCGCGAAGGCGATAAGAAAGTGCTGCCACGCATTCCGCCAATCCACGCGCTGGCGCGACGCTCCGAGGAATTCATGAAAGGCATGGTGACGCCGGGCAAATTGTTCGAAGAGCTGAGTTTCAAGTACATCGGACCCGTGGACGGCCACGACGTGGACACGCTGGTGAAGATCCTGCGCAACATGCGCGCCTGGAAGGGACCGCAGTTCCTGCACGTGGTGACGCGCAAAGGCAAGGGCTACGAGCCGGCGGAAAACGATCCAATCAAATGGCATGGCCCGTCCGCATTCAATGCGGCAACCGGTGAAATACCGCAGAAGGCTGCCGCGAGCCCAAACTACTCGGATGTCTTCGGCCAATGGTTGTGCGACATGGCGGAACAGGAACCGCGTTTGATGGCCATCACGCCGGCCATGTGCGAAGGCTCGGGTTTGGTGGAATTCGCGAGGCAATTCCCGGAGCGTTATTTCGACGTGGGCATCGCCGAACAGCACGCGGTGACGCTGGCCGCGGGCCTCGCCTGTGACGGCCTGAAACCCGTGGTGGCAATCTATTCCACCTTCCTGCAGCGCGCGTATGACCAGCTTGTGCATGATGTGGCGTTGCAGAATCTGCCGGTATTGTTCGCCATTGATCGCGCCGGGCTGGTGGGCCCCGACGGCCCCACGCATGCGGGCAGTTTTGATTTCACCTATATGCGCTGTCTGCCCAATCTGGTGCTTATGGCGCCGGCGGACGAAAACGAATGTCGGCAGATGCTTTATACCGGCATGACCTTGAACCAGCCCGCAGCCGTGCGCTACCCCCGCGGCCGTGGTCTCGGTGTGAAGATCGAAAAGAAAATGATGGCACTGCCCATCGGCAAAGCGGAAGTGCGTCGTCGTGGTAAAAAAATTCTCTTGCTGGCGTTCGGAGCCATGGTGGAAATGGCGCGCACGGCGGCGGATGCGTTGGATGCTACGCTGGTCAACATGCGTTTCGTGAAGCCCCTGGATGAAGCGTTGATACTCGAACTTGCCACAAACCACGATTACGTCGTTACCCTCGAAGACAACGCTACCGCTGGCGGCGCCGGCAGCGCTGTCAATGAATTCATGAACATACACGATCTGCGCAACCCCATGCTTAATCTCGGCATCCCGGACCGTTTCGTGGAACACGGTTCGCGGGAGGATTGTCTCAAGGAGGCGGGGCTGGACGCGGCGGGTATTCGCCATTCGCTGCAGGCGTGGTTGGCGGCGCATCAGTCCCAACAACGCCAGCCGCATGCCGTCCATCCTTGATACCAGTGGACTTTTACCGGGCCCTGAGTAAGCTAGCCGGACGAATCTCGCAGACAGCACGTGAGCCAAGGTCCGCGGCCGCCAGTGGTAAATCCCGGTTCCGCCCCCATATATCAACCGATCATCGCAGCCGCGCTTCAATTCACGCAAATGGAGTATTCAGCATGACCCCCAGCCATCCAGCCAAGCAGGCCGAGATTCTCCCCATCGCTGACGTGCAGTCCAACGCCGATACCCGCCGAATCCCCATCAACCAGGTGGGCATCAAGGACATCCGTCACCCCATCCGCGTGCGCGACCGCAGCGGGGGTGAACAGCACACCATAGCCAGCTTCAGCATGTACGTGGACCTGCCCCACAACTTCAAGGGCACGCACATGTCGCGCTTCGTGGAGGTCCTCAACCACTACGAGCGCGAGATCACCGTGGAATCTTTCAAAGAAATGCTGGCGGAGATGACCGAACGCCTCGGCGCCCGCTCTGGA
Source organism: Gammaproteobacteria bacterium (assembly GCA_050739255.1). GTDB lineage: Bacteria > Pseudomonadota > Gammaproteobacteria > Natronospirales > REEB76 > REEB76. The sequence goes on along the minus strand of JBOIAY010000226.1, from coordinate 6,448 downwards.
CACATCGAGATGCGCTTCCCGTATTTCATTTCCAAGAAGGCGCCGGTATCAGGGGTTGAGAGTCTTCTGGACTACGATGTCAGCTTTATCGGCGAACGCAAGGATAACCAGAATTGCCTGTGCATCAGGATCGTGGTGCCGGTAACCAGCCTGTGTCCCTGCTCCAAGGAAATTTCCGAATACGGCGCCCACAACCAGCGTTCACACGTGACGGTGAGCTGCAAGACACGCGGATTCATCTGGCTTGAGGAATTGATTGATGCAGTAGAGCGAGAAGCTTCTTCGGAACTCTATGGCCTGCTGAAACGTCCCGATGAGAAATATGTCACCGAACGAGCCTACGACAACCCGAAGTTCGTTGAGGACATGGTGCGTGACATCGCCGTGAAACTAAACGCCGATGAGCGCATTCGTGCCTACACGGTGGAATCAGAAAACTTTGAATCCATTCACAATCATTCGGCGTATGCCATGGTGAAACGCGACAAAGACACCGAACCCAGAAATGCTTCACCAGCCTGAGCGAAGCACGATCAGTCAGCTTCCGGGAACCGCGGGCGGTTGTTCGCTGGTATCCTCGCGATGGTTTTTGCGACTTTCACTGCGGGTAAGTCGTTCGATGAGCGTCTTCAGGAAGACCTTGTGAAAACGCAACTGGCATTGCAACGACACCTGATCTATCAAGGTTGAATTTACGCGCAGCACACTCACGGGTGTCAGCGCAACGATCCCGGCCAGACTGCGGCTCTGTTCCAGATAGGGCGCCTCACCAAAACAATCTCCTTCGTGAAGCACGCCTATCGGTTTGTCGGCACGCCGCACCTCGGCATCGCCCAGCGTGATGATGATGTAACAATCATCCAGCTCGCCTTCCACCATGATATGTTCACCCGGGCCGTAGCTCTGCCAGCGACTGGCATGCAGCGCTTCATAGATCTCAGGGTAAGCGAAATCTTGAAAGAATCGCAGGCGCCGCAGGATGTTGAAACGCTCCTGCTCCACCATTTCCTCGGACAGCTTGTCCAGAGTGCGCACCGCGCGCGTCAAATCCGTGGCCAGCTCCAGTCCGGTTTTGTAGCGTTTCGACGCGTCTTTCTCCAGAGCCTTGTAGACGATATTTTCCAGCACCACAGGCACATCGGGCCGCAGACGGTGCACCGGGAGGGGCGTTGCATAAATAATCTGATGCACCAGCCGTGAAAGGTTGTCACCATAAAAAGGCCGTTTACCCGTGAGCAGCTCGTACATCACCACGCCGAGTGAATACAAATCGGTTTGCACGGTGGAAGGCTGCTGACGCATCTGCTCGGGGGCCATGTAGCTCGGTGAACCCACCAGTCCTTTGAGTTGCCCTCCCTCGTTGCCGGCCATATGGGCCACGCCAAAGTCCACGATGCGCACGTCGCCCTCGGCGGTCATGAGGATATTGCCGGGTTTGATATCGCGGTGCACGAGTCCTTTTCGATGCGCGTAATCCAGGGCCTTGGCGCACTTGAACACGACTTCCACTACCTTGCGCACCGGTAGCAGGTTATCAATGCGGCAAAATGTCATGAGCGGCCGCGCACTGCGCACATACTCCATCACCACATAACAATGACCCGCTTCCTCACCGGCATCGTAGATCGGCAAGATGTTCGGATGATTCATCTTGCCGACAAGATTGGCTTCGTTGAAAAACAGCTTGCGGCGGGTACGTGACTCGTTCCCTGTCAAATCACCATCAATACTGTAGAGTTTGATGGCCACGTCCTTGCCCAGGAAGGAATCGTGGCAGAGATAGACAGTGCCGGTAGCCCCGCGGCCCAGCTCCTGGGTGATGACAAACTTGCCGAGTTTGGCGGGAGTGTTCATGGTTGATTCATGTGGCGGTGACAAGACTTTTTACAGCGCCCGTGGGCTCAAGTCCAGTGTATTCCGATCTTTGGAAAAATCAGCACGACTATATACAAGATAATCGCCGCGGGAATGGCGGCGGCTACATCGTCCAGCATGATGCCAAAACCGCCCTTGATATTCCGGTCCAGCCAGCGTATGGGCCAGGGCTTGAGAATGTCGAACAGCCGGAACAGCAGGAACCCCAGGATGATCCACAACCATCCGTGCGCCACCCACAACGCATGTGGCACGACGGCCATGGTGATGAGATAGCCCACCACTTCGTCCCAGTTGACGGCGCCGGGATCCTCCACGCCCATCTTTTTGGCGGTGTACGCGCAGATGAAAATGCCCAACAGGAACAGTATCAGGGTGATGAGCGCATAAACCCACGGTACCACCGGGGTAAGCAAGATGTAGAAGATCACGCCCACCAGCGTGCCAGCGGTACCGGGAGCCTTGGGTGACATGCCGCTGCCGAATCCATAGGCCAAAAAATGAATCGGGTTGCTGAATACTTCACGGGCGGTGAGACGGTTTGGCATCTGTTTTTGCTCAGAAATGCTGATAGCCTGTGCGATTCAGCGGCCAATCCGAGCCATCTTGCCCTGTGATTCGCAAGCTTCCGGCCGGCGTGACTTCGCCAATCGGTGTAACCGCGCAACCCAGTTTGGCCTTGCGCGATTCCAGCAGCGCCAAACGCTCGGGCGGCACGCTGAAACACAATTCATAATCATCGCCGCCGGACAATGCCATAGTCTGCGCCTGCTCCCGGGAGCACTGTTTCAGCAGCGACGGTGACAAAGGCAGCCGTTCCACGTCTATCCGGGCACCCACTCCGCTCGTTTCCAGGATGTGGCCCAGATCAGCCGCCAGACCATCCGATATGTCAATCATTGCGCTGGCAATGCCGCGCAGAGCTAAACCTGCCGCGATGCGTGGTTCAGGAAATCCGAAGCGTCGCACGCATTGATCCTGATCATGCGCATCAGCGCCCGCTTGCAGCTTTTCCAATCCAGCGGCGGCATCGCCCAGACATCCGCTGACGAAAATCTGATCCTCCGGACGCGCGCCCTTGCGGGTGAGCGCCTGACCTGCGGGTATAAATCCGTGCACGGTCACGCTGACATTCAGAGGCCCGTGCGCCAGGTTGCCGCCGATCAATGCCACACCAAAACGTTTCGCCAGTGCGAAGAAGCCGCGCGTGAAATCCTCAAGCCAGTGTTCGTTGTTTTCCGGCACGGTCAGCGCCAGCAAGGCCCAGGCAGGCTGCGCACCCATGGCGGCCAGATCACTCAAATTCACCGCCAGCGCGCGATGGCCCACAGAGTCGGCAGCGAGTTCGGCTGGGAAATGCACGCCCGAAACCAGCGAATCCACCGAGACTGCCAACTCCCGGCCTTCCGGCACGCGCAGGATAGCCGCATCATCACCGATGCCCAGCCGCACATCATCGCGCCGCACGCTACCGGTAGAAAAAAAACGCTGGATCAGTTCAAATTCATGCATGTGCCTGAACGCTCTTCATCGCTCTGTTCGGCGCAGTTCGGCACAGACGCGATCGAGAACGGCATTGATGTACTTGTGGCTTTCTTCCGCGCCGAATTTCCTGGCAAGCTCTACCGCTTCATTCAGCACCACGCGATACGGCACATCCGGCCGCGTCTTCAACTCACAAGTGCTCAGCAGCAATATGCCGCGCTCAACCGGATCAAGCTGCGCCACGGGGCGATCCAGATGCGGGGAAAACATCGCATCAAACTCGTTTCCGTCCACAATGCTATGGCGCAGCAGTTCCTCAAAATAATCCGTATCGGTGTCTTTGGTATTCTGGCTGGCATACAGTTGCGCGATGATATCGCCGGCGGACGCACCACTCATCTGCCATTGATACAGTCCCTGCAAGGTCAGCCGCCGCGCGCGAGCACGTGCCCGCGCGCCGTGTGGAGGATTTCTGGCCACGGTTCAATCCATTTTCCGGAGCAGGTCGGCCATTTCCAGCGCTGCGAGTGCGGCATCCGCGCCCTTGTTTCCGGCCGCGCCGCCGGCACGCGCCAGCGCCTGTTCAACAGTGTCACAGGTCAGGACACCGAACGCCACAGGCACGCCGGTATCCAGCGCCGCCTGCTGTACGCCCCGAGCGCATTCGCCCGCGACATAATCGAAATGCGGCGTCTCGCCGCGGATCACCGCACCCAGGGCAATAACGGCGTCCTGCCGGCCGCTTGTGGCAAGCTTCTTTACAGTGAGCGGGATTTCGAATGCGCCCGGCACGCGCACGAGTGTCAGATTCTCCTCACGGACGCCCTGCGCACGCAGGATTTCCAGGGCAGCATTCAACAATTTGTCCACTACGAAACCGTTGAAACGCGCTACTACAATCGCCACGCGCGTGCCCTTGGCAGCGGTATCGCCTTCGATGGTTCTCGGATTGCCGGTCATGGTAAAGAGCCTGCTGGTTACCGGCTCATTCTAACTGACGCGGACGGGCTATGCCGCCGGTCGCGGCAAGCTATCAGTCACAAGAAACGTACTCGACAACTTCCAGACCGAAACCCGACAAGCCGTGCATCTTCTTCGGCTGGCTCAACACCCGCATGCGCTTGACACCCAGATCCAGCAGAATCTGCGCGCCGATGCCGTAGGTGCGCAGTACGGCTGTACCTGGCTCGTCTTCTTCAGATTTGGCGCTATCGTGCAGGTGTCCGCGCAGACGCTCAACCAGCACGGCCGGGTCTTCCGGCTGGCGCAGGATCACCACCACGCCGCCGTCGCTGGCAATGCGCCGCAGGGCATTGCGCAGCGGCCAGCCCAGATCCTCCCAGCGCACGCCGACCACGTCGTTCAGGGTATTTTGCAGATGCACCCGCACCAGCACCGGTTGTTCGGGTTTTATCTCGCCATTGATCAGTGCCATATGCACGGTCTTGTTCACGCGATCTTCGTAAATGACCATTCGGAACTCGCCGAATTCCGTAGGTACCGTGCGCTCGGCAATACGCTCCACGGTTTTTTCCTTGGCGAACCGGTAGCTGATGAGATCGGCGATCGTGCCGATCTTGAGGCTATGCGCCTTCGCGAATTTTTCCAAGTCGGGACGGCGCGCCATGCTGCCGTCCTCGTTCAATATCTCCACGATGGCGGCGGACGGCTCCAGACCCGCGAGGCGCGTGAGATCGCAACCGGCTTCCGTATGGCCGGCGCGCGTCAGCACGCCACCGGGCTGCGCCATGATGGGAAACACATGGCCAGGCTGCTTCAGGTCTTCCGGAACCGCATCCGGTTTTACCGCCGTGCGGATGGTGTGCGCCCGATCATAAGCAGAAATGCCGGTGGTGACGCCTTCTGCCGCTTCGATGGACAGTGTGAAATTGGTGGCGCGGGTTTCATTGGTCTCGTTCACCATGAGCGGCAGCCGCAGTTGCCGGCAACGCTCCGGAGTAAGCGTCAGACAAATAAGACCGCGGCCATAGCGCGCCATGAAGTTGATGTCCTCCGGCCGCACCTTCTCCGCCGCCATGATGAGGTCGCCTTCATTCTCGCGCTCTTCGTCGTCCATGAGAATCACCATCTTCCCGGCGCGGATGTCCGCCAGGATGTCCTCAATGCGATCCAGGTTCGCGTGTCTTAATTGCGTGACGATATTCGACATACTCACTCTCCGTATTCAATCGGACTCCGCCACCTTCAAATGTGCAGGCAGCATGCGTTCAAGATAGCGCGCAATCAGGTCCACTTCCAGATTCACCCGGGTGCTGCTACGGTAGCCGCCCATGATGGTCTGTTCCAGCGTGTGAGGAATGATATTTACCTCAAAGAGGTTATCCCGCACGCCGTTCACCGTCAGGCTCACGCCATCCACGCAAATGGAGCCCTTGCGGGCGATATACCGCGCCAGTTCCGCGGGCACCTCGATTCCGAAGCGCACCGAGCGGCCGTCCGCTTCGCGGCTGCGTACGATGCCCACACCATCCACGTGGCCGATCACCAGATGGCCGCCCAGCGGAGTAGATAATGTCAGAGCAGATTCCAGATTCACCGGATCGCCGGGTTTCAAGCCACCGAGGGTGGTGAGCGTCAGTGTTTCCGTGGATGCATCCGCGGCGAAGCCGTCTGGAAATTTTTCGATGACTGTAAGACAACAGCCGTTTACCGCGATGCTGTCACCAATGTTCACTGCATTCAAATCCAGCATACCTGCTTCTATTTCCAAGCGCACGTCGCCGCTGCGTGTTTCGAACGCGCGCATCTTGCCAACTGCCTGTACGATGCCGGTGAACATCATGAGTCCTGTGCCTTGGGTGTCGCCAGGATGCGCAAATCGCGCCCCAACATCCGCACATCAGTCAACTGCAATTCCAGCCGCTGGCCGAGATTCTCAAATGGTGGCAGATGAAACATGCCGCGAGCGGTGTCACCCAGTACACAAGGTGCCATATAAGCGACAAATTCGTCCAGCAACCCTGCTTGCAACAATGCGCCGTTCAGTGTGGCGCCCGCCTCCACCAGTACTTCGTTGCACTCAAGCTTGGTCAAATGCTGCAGCAAGGCAACCAGATCAACCTGTCCA
>JBOIAY010000225.1:0-3179 GCA_050739255.1 Gammaproteobacteria bacterium | reverse complement strand
GCGGACCACGCGCCGGCAGTGGTTGGCGATGTTCTGGTCGTGGGTCACGACGATGATGGTGTGGCCGTGTTTATGCAACTCGTCAAACATGGCCATGACATCGCGGCTGGTGCTGGAATCCAGATTGCCTGTGGGTTCATCCGCCAGCAAAATGGAAGGTTTGCCCACCAGCGCACGTGCGATGGCCACGCGCTGACGCTGGCCGCCGGAAAGCTGGTTTGGCAGATGGTGCAGCCGGTCGCCCAGACCCACGCTTTGCAGCGCCTGCGTTGCCATGCTCTTGCGCTCGCCCAGGGAAGTTCCGCGATAGATAAGCGGCTGCATGACGTTGTGCAGCGCATTGGCGCGGCCCAGCAGGTTGAAATTCTGGAAGATGAAACCGATCTCGCGGTTGCGGATGCGCGCCAGCGCATTGTCGTCGAGTTGCGCCACCGGCGTACCGTTGAGGATGTACTCACCGGAGCTGGGTTTATCCAGACAGCCGACGATATTCATGAGCGTGGACTTGCCCGAACCGGACGGACCGATGAAGGCCACATACTCATTGCGGTAAATGGTCAGGTTTACGTTCTTGAGCGCATCCAGGGTCACATCGCCCATTACGTATTGCTTGCTGACCTGGCGCAGCTCCAGTACAGCTTCGTGGCTCATGAGGTTGTCTTCTGTGCCTTGTTATTTTCCGGCTGCAGCACCGATACATTGGCGCCATCGCTGAGGGCGTGCAGTGTCGTGTAGGGTCCGGTGATGACGGTTTCGCCCGCCTTGAGTCCCGAGGCGATTTCCTGATAGGTGTCGCTGGATACACCGGTGGTCACTGGCACCTTGTGGGCTTTGCCGTCGCGTATCACATATACATAGGCACCAGAAGTGGGCTCGAGACTCTTGGAATTGGGATTGTTTTCATACAGCACTGCCTGCAGGGGCACCGCGATGGCATTGGGCGTGCTCTGGGTGAAAATTTCCGCGCGGCAGCTCATACCGGGGCGTACCCGCGGCAGTTTCTGGTCCGTGAGTCCAATCTTGACTTCAAAGGTGACGCCTTGCTGGGCCGTTGTGGTAGTGGACAAGCTGTTGTCGGTAACTGATGCTGCGATGAACTGCACCTTGCCGTGAAACGTATCATTCGGGTAGGACACGGCATTGATGTTGGCGTCCTCATTTAGTTTCAGGTTGGCAATGTCCGCTTCGTCTACTTGCACATCCGCCAGCACCTCGGCGGGATCAGCGATCTCCATCAGGGTGGAGCCGGGAATGTTGGTGCCGGTAATGACGGTCTCGCCCACTTTCACCGGCAGACTGGTGACCATGCCGTCAATGGGGGAACGGATCACGGTTTTGGCAAGATTTTCCTGGGCCTGGCCCAGTTGTGCCTGAGCGATAGCAAGCGCTTCCTTCTGGGAATCGAGCTGGACTTTGGCGATATCCAGCTGGTTGGTGAGTTGATCGAAAGTATTGGCGTCCACCAGGTGCTGCTTGAAGAGCGCCTGCTGGCGGTTCCATTGCAGTTGCAGATTGGCGATGCTGAGTTTCTGGGTTTCGATGGCAATCTGCGCCTGCTGAACCGCGGCTTGTTGCTGGGCTACGGCGGCTGCATACAGGGTCGGATCCAGGCGCAATACCACCTGGTTCTGCTTGACCATCTGGCCTTCGATTACCGGGATCTCGGTGATTTTGCCGATGACCTCGGGCTTGAGTTCCACCGGATTGAGATAAATGAGCTGGCCGGAGGCGAGAATGGAGCTGCGGATGGTTCTGGCCTCGACCTTGGCCACGTCCACTTTCTGGGTGTCGCCGTGGCTTGCAAGGCGGCTGATTCCTACTAGGATGATGATGCCGGCGATGATGGCCAGGGTGATCCAGAGTTTGCGCTTTTGCCGCATACCAGTCTCCGCATGTATGTATTGGTGTTATATGCCAGTATAACAGCTAGATTTCACTTTACAAGCTCTCTGGGCGATCCGCATCGCGGCCTGGCTAGACCAGCTTCAGAATGATCCACAAAGCGTAAATCAGCACCCACGGCGCCAGCACGATAAAGGCCGATTTGCCCAGCCCCTTTTTGGCCCACAGGGAAAACCCCACGATCATCAGGCCAAGCACCCAGAAACTGGTCAGGTGAAAGCTGGCCGCCACGCTCATCAGGGGGTCTCCCATGGGCAGGTGGAACAGCAGGGTGTTGAGGGAAGTCACATCTAGCGCATACCAGCTTGTTTGATGACTGGCGAAGAGATACGCAATGGCCGCCGCGATGGTGGCGAGGACGTTGGGGAACGAGGTCCAGATGCTGAAACTGAACCACTTTCCGTAAGACTGTTCCTCATAGCCGCCAATCTTGGCCACGAAGAAGAAATACAGCGACTGCAGCAGCAGGATGACGATGAGTCCGATACCGCCGCCCAGGATACCGAACATCAGGAAGCGGCCACGGGTAAAGCCTTGCCGCATCATGCCCAACTGGTCGCTACTGTATTTGGATGAATACTGGGCAAGCATCTGATTCGAGAGCCAGCCCATGTCTACCGTGGAGAAATACCACACGGTCCATGTGATGGTGACGATGAGGGTGATTACCAGCGGATACCAGGCCCAGCGCCCATGGGGACGGATGTCCTGGAGGGCTTTTTTCGGCTCCACGAAGATATTACCCAGGCAGGCGAGTGCGGAAGTTTGCATGGTTGCATCCCTTGTAGCTGATTGAAAATCCGGCCTGGCGCGCACATGTTTTCCGCGCCCACGAACCTCGGTGAACCGGCCCGTGAACGGGTTAGTTCGCGTCAGGCCACCTCAAGGATGCGCATGATAGCGGCTGACAAGGTCGCAAGAAAGTGACAAATATCAGGAGTTCCCACCGCGTTTCCCGCACGGCAGGGAGGAGAAAAAACCAAAGATCCGGCACCCCCAACCGGAAAGACCGGGGGTGCCGGGTTTATCGAGGCTGGGAGCTTACCAGCGGCCGCCGCGTCCGCCGCCCTGGCGCGGCTGACGTTCCTGCGCTTCATTCACGCGCAGCGGACGACCGCCCATATCCTTGCCATTCATTTCCTGGATGGCTTTTTGAGCCGCACCCTGATCCATTTCCACGAAAGCAAAGCCGCGGGGGCGGCCGGTTTCGCGGTCAGCGATCAGTTTCACCGAATGCACGGTGCCGAACGACTCGAACTTGGAACGAACTTCCTCTT
>JBOIAY010000224.1:0-6093 GCA_050739255.1 Gammaproteobacteria bacterium | reverse complement strand
CAAACCCCGCTGACTCTATGGCCTTCACGATCAGTTCAACTGCGGTGAGATCGTCCGCGAGATCGGGGGCAAATCCGCCTTCGTCGCCGACTGCAGTACTGTAACTGCCCCGTTGTAGAAGTATTTTGAGTGCCTTGTAGCATTCGACACCCATGCGCAAGGCTTCGTGGAAACTGGTTGCGCCAACAGGTGCAATCATGAATTCCTGGAATGTGACGGAATTGTTGGCATGGGCGCCACCGTTCAGGACATTGAACATCGGAACCGGGAGAATCGGCTTGGTGTTGCGGGCGAGATACCGGTACAAAGGTTGTCCGGTACTACTGGCCGACGCCCGCGCGACTGCCAGTGAGACACCGAGCAATGCATTTGCACCCAGTCTGGATTTGTTCGGCGTCCCATCCAGTGCGCACAGACGTCGGTCTATGTCGGCCTGATCGGCAGCATCATTGCCAATTAGGAATTTCGCAATCTCGCCGTTCACATTGGCAACGGCTTTCAGTACACCTTTGCCGTTAAAGCGCCGCGGGTCCGCGTCGCGCAGTTCCACCGCTTCACGCGTGCCCGTCGAGGCACCGGAAGGCACCGCGGCGCGGCCGCAAACACCGTCGCCGAGTTGCACGTCCACTTCAAGCGTCGGATTGCCGCGTGAGTCGAGAATCTCCCGGGCATGGATTGAAATAATGGTTGCCATGTCGCTGTCCTTTTTTTCATTCGGAACATGCAACCGCAGGCAAAAAAAACTCCTGCGGCCTCTAGGGCATCACAGGAGTCATTGGTTGCCCAGCCGGGCAAACACGCAAGGCGAACTCCACCGCCTATGAACGGTATTTTACCACATGCTGAACACTGCGGTGGCAACCCACAAATGCCATTTTGAAAACACAGTTTTGACCAAGACGGATGAGCCGGCAGCACGAATCATCACCGCCACAATACACGCAGCACAAGGCCGGCAATCAGCCCCGAGAGACGCCACCCTTGCGGCAGGCGCTGCGCAAGACTGTGCAGTGCGGCTGCTGGATTGGGCCAGTGCAACAGCGCGCGATGTGCATTCCTTCGCACGACTCTGTCCTGGTCGGTCGAGGCGCTGATTGCAAAGCTCATGGCCTGGGCGCTTCCGCAATACGGAAGTGCCCTGACCGCGGCAGCGCGCAAGCGGGCATCGCCATGGTGAAACAAACACCGCAGGGTATCCAGATCGCGAATGAATCCCCGCTCTAATACATGCCAGAATGGATTGTCTGGCGATCCGGTGAATATTTGAATAGCAGCATGGATATCCCCGGTTGACGCCAATGTGCGTGCGATCATCCAAGCTTGTGCCACTGGTTCGATGGGAATCTTATCGCCATAGATATCCGATTCCCAGCCCCGGCGCAGGCAACTGATGGCTGCACATTCGGGCCATGCGGCTGCCTCAAGCGCTTCGCGACACACTCCGGATAATCCAGCTATTGGCGCCAGCGCACCATGCAAAAGCGCACGGCGCATCCCCGGGCGGGCTTGCACCCTCCACGCAACCCAGGCGGCGGCGGCGCGCACGCCCGCATGGCTTTGACGCAACGCCTGTACCAGCGCCGCCGATGACGGCGTCTGTCGGGTTTCGCCAAGTGCCAGCAGCACGCGGATCAATGCCAGACGATTGCGCACATTTTCCTGCGGCGCTTCCAAGCGAATTTGCAGCGCGGCCAGCAAGGCATCCGTTCCAGCCTGCCCGAGTTTCTGCAATGCTTCGGAGGCAACGGCCGCCAGCGTATCGTCATCGAGCAAAATAGCCAGCGCGGGTGCGAGCGAAACGATCCGCAGCCGTCCAGCGGCGGTAGCCGCGGCGGGAAGCCGTTCGTGCCACAAGGCAAAACCGATATCGGTGGCCAAATCCGGATAATGGCGCTGGGCAAGACCCGCGACCACATCATTCTTGACAACAAATTCGGCTTGCGCCACGGGCGCAGACAACTCGGTCAGCGGGTATTGATGCAAGACCTCGTGCAACACGGCGGTGGCGGCAATGCTGTCGAGACGCGCCAGCATGGCAACGGCGAAGCAGCGTGTTTGGGGAATCACGGTCGGCGGCTGGGCGAGATAGACTCTCAATGGCGCGATGACCGTTTCGCCTAGGCCAGCCAGATATTTTTCCGCCGTCGCGTGTTCAGCCAGGTTATCAACGGCGGCGAAAACGGTTTTGGTTAACGGATCGTGTTGCTCGGACATGCGGCTAACCAGCCGGTTGAACGCAATGACATATCAGGCCCGGCCACGCGACGTATCGCTGCTGTCCGCGCTTGCGACAGCGACGGCTTCGAGACGCCGAATGTCTTCGGAAACCTGCTCGGGATCCACGACGACACCGGCCCCTGCCGCGCTGCAGCGTAGTTCATTGCGCATCCGTTCCATGGCAACGCGCAGCCAGGCCCGCAACCGATCCACATATGCCAGCACGGCAGCGTTGGCAACCTGCTCCAATGGCCGCAAGCGATATCGCACATACAGTTTGCTTCCCGGCCAGGACCCGGCGCACCAGCGCGCCAGGTTCAGCGGCGGCGGCGACCCCGCAACAAACGCTGGCAAGGCGGGCACATGATCTTCCGGATCGCCGCGTTGTGCGAGCTGTGTGCTAGCCTGCATAGCCCGCTGCAGGCACTCACGCGCGCATGCATCAACGCGCGCGGCAAGCACATCGCTAAATACTTCATCCAGCCGCCTGGACGCACGCGACGCACGCCAGTCGGTCAGCGCCGCGTCGCTCGCCATGGCAACCGTGCGCGCTCGTATCGTGTTAATCAGGATATTGATCTGCTCTTGCGTCTGCTGCAGGCTCAGGGATGCTGCCGCAAATCCAGGCCCAGATGAGCCGTTGCCACGTTCATCCCGCGCTTGTTCAAGAATCAGTTTGAACTGACGCGCCAGTTGTTTGCGCCGCATCGCGTGCCTGTGTTCAGCACCCTTCCGGACATCCCGGACGTGGGCCATCAAGGTACCCTCTATCCAGCCGCTCAATACAGCGCCCCAATCCTGGCGCGTGCTGATCGTGGCAACATCCACTTTGCCATCGAGCAGCTTGCCCAGCGTTCCCGACACGTAGGCATGCTGAGCGTTTCCAGCTTCAGCATCCACAAGGTCACTCTTGGTCAAGACCACGAGCACATCGGCTCCAACATCCAGCAAACCCCGGACAAGGTCCACATCCGCCTGCACGAGTGTTGCCGTCGAATCTATGGTGACGATACCAAGCTCGCAACGCGGCAAATAATCGAGTACGTGCATACTGGCTGCCGGGCGCAAGGATCCAAGGCCTGGTGTATCGGTGAAGGTAATGCCTTCCCGGAGCAGCGGTGCCGGCACTTGCACGCGAACCTCCGCCAGACGCAGACGATTATCCTGATTTCCGGATTCACTGATCAACACCACAAGTTCATCGCTGTGTCGCGTCACAAGTTTGCCGTCGAGATTGAGGGTCTCAACGGATAGTGACGGCCCGTAACGCAGACGTGTGATCACGCTGGTCACGGGAACCGAGCCTACCGGCAACAGCGACTGCCCGATCAAGGTGTTGATCAGCGATGACTTGCCGCTGCTGACGCGGCCAAGTACCGCAAGTTCGATATCCCCCGCCTCCCTGCCGGCGATCAAGTCATTCAGCCTGGGGCGATACTCGGTCAGCTTGTAACGCTCAATCACTTCGGTGATCTGTTTTGCCCATACATCACTCGAGATTGATTGTGTTTCGGGCAACGCGGCGGGTGGCCGGACTATTTCATCCATCCCCTCCAGCAGCAGTCCCAATTCGGCGGCCAGGCTCTGGCATGCGCGCGCGGCCTCTTCATCGAGCGCACCATATCCCTGCACAGTACGCGGCCGCAGTTCGATGATACTGTTTTCCAGCAGCGCAAGATGGGTCAGCAGGGCCCACCGACCATCCACCTCGCCGCTTGCACCATACGTGATGCCATGCGTGTCCATGAACTGGCGCAGTGCTGCCCGCAAACGTTCCAGGCGGGTGTTGAGCGCCGCGATGTCATCGGTCGGTATCGGATCACGGTAACGCGGAAACAGCTTGGCATCCCCGCCCGAGCTGATTGCCGTGAGGGCATCGGTCAGTTCCCGTTCAAGCGTTGCCAGACGGCTGACGATGTAGCGCTTTTGGTTGGGGTTTAACACTGCCAGATCATTCCTTGCAAAATTCAGTAATGCAAAATCATTATACTAACCCCCATGCAGCAGTTCTGTCCCCACTGTTTTCATCTGCTCACCAATAAGGAGCAAACTTGCTCTGCCTGCGGTACTGATATCGGACAATGGGATTCTTCCGCTCAGGATTTCGATACACGTCTTATTCAAGCATTGCAGCACCCTGTCGGCGATGTGCGGCTGCGCGCCATTTATGCCCTTGGAAAACGTGATGTGCGCCCAGCCGGTACGGCGCTGGTGGAATGTGCACTGTCCGCGCCAGCGGATATCGTCCAGGGACTGGCGGTCGTCACGGCGCTTGAGCACTGGCTACCTTCGCCAGACGCACGGCGGGCGTTGAAAAGACTGGCCCGGGAGCACCCGGCAAAAGTTGTGCGGGAAGCCGCCAGTAATACTCTCCGTTGAAAACGTGCTGCAGTTTTTCTGCTTGCGCAGCGCGTGTGTAGCTTCCTCGCTGGCGATACACGCCAACATGGACATCGCGAAACACTGCGCCTGAGGAATCGAGGAAACGGATTGAGTGATTATGCCGGAGAGGCGGCCGCCTGGATTGTCTCAACCACTCTCCTGGGCCCACTGCTGGGCTTGACGCGTTATCGGCCCGATCTTGAATTTCCAAGCCCCGACAGCAGCCACCGGCCATACGCCGATCACCGAGTTGCAGACAAAAATCTCCTCTGCGCGCATCAGTTCCGTCAGCGAAATAGTGGCCACGCGCAACTGAATGTCTGCTTTCTCGGCGCGTTCCAATAGATAACGGCGCATCACGCCCTCTATGCCGGACGTTCGCAGCGCGGGGGTCGCCAGCACCCCATGTGACAACCAGGCAAATACGTTGCTCATGGTCCCGCCAATCACGGAACCCTCTTCGTCCAGCATCAGGCCTTCCTGTATGTTGTCGGCGTCAGTCCATTCCAAGCGCGCCAATACATGATCGAGACGGCTCAAATGCTTGAGGCCCGCGAGCCGCCGGTTGCGGCTGAAGTGAGTATCACAGATGCGCACGTGAATGCCGGTCTCCATCCATTGAGTGGGGTATTCCGGCCAGGGCTCCAACGAAACGATGCGCGTCGTCCGGGCTTCCAGGGCCGGCCGGCCATCGAATCCGGCGCATCCGCGCGTCAGGACAAGATTCAAGATGGCTCGCGATTGGTCCCGGGCCGCCTGTGCCAATTCTCTTTTCAAAGTTAAGGCTTCGGGCGCAGCGATACCCAATTGTTTGCAGCCTTTCCTCAGACGTTCGAGGTGATACGCCTCCAGCAGGATTTTACCTTGGCGCACTGCCATGGTCTCGAACAGGCCATCGCCGTAACGGAGACTGGCGTCCATGACGGAAATGGTTTGTGTCGGCTCTCCGTTGACCCAGCATTTGAGCGCCGTGCGTTCCGTCATACGCTTGCCGGGTGGTCAGTCCTGGTTGCGGTCACTGTGTGCTCCGAGTCTTTCAATCTGCAGCTCAATGATACGGCGTAGACGGTCAATCTGTATTTTCAGATCCTGGAACGCCTGATCGTCCAGCGCGCCGTATCCGGCCAGTTTTGAACGTGTCAGCCCCTGCAGCTCCACGCTCGCGAACTGCAAATGCGTATCCACACCCCAGCGCATCGAAAGGAGATCCTGTGAACGCTGCAGGTGGAATGACCGATCAAGATCGAGAATCTCCGCGCGCAGATTGGCCGCGAAGACTTTAAGTGTTGTGCTCTCAGCCGGGGTGATGTCGCGATGCAGTTCTCCGAACAACGGCTTGTGGGCCTGCAGCAGCTCCTCGATTACTTCTAAGTGGCGGTTGACTCCGGATAGCACGCTCAGCGTGTAGCGTTTCTGGCTATCGTTGAGTTCGCCCATGGCTTCGATACACCATCTGGCAGCTAGGCAGTCAGGTGACACGGCACTGTACGTGCC
>JBOIAY010000223.1:0-7374 GCA_050739255.1 Gammaproteobacteria bacterium | reverse complement strand
GACGAGCAGCAGTTGAGCCGCGTGCTGGACCGGATCCTTGATTACAAGGTGGACAGCGCCGATCTGTATTTCCAGGCGAGCCGCCATGAATCCTGGTCGTTGGAAGACAGCATCGTCAAAGAAGGCTCACACAGCATCGAACAAGGCGTGGGCGTGCGCGCGATCTCCGGCGAGAAAACCGGTTTCGCATATTCCGACGAAATCGTATTGCCGGCCCTGACCCGCGCTGCCGACATGGCACGCGCCATCGCCAAGCAGGGTGGACAAAATGGCTTGCAGGCCTGGCATGGCGGATCACCACGCCGGCTGTATCAGCCGGTGGATCCGATTCCTACGCTCAAGGATGAAGACAAGGTGAAGCTGCTGATGCGCGCGGATGCCGAAGCACGGCGCCTCGATCCACGCATCAAGCAGGTGATGGTGAGCCTGTCAGGCGTGCAGGACGTGGTGCTGATTGTGGCCAGCGACGGCACCTTCACGGCCGACGTGCGGCCGCTGGTGCGTTTCAATGTGAGCGTGATTGCCGAACGAGATGGCCGGCGCGAGCAGGGCTATGCGGGCGGCGGCGCGCGCACCGGCTACGATTATTTTCTGGAGTCCGATCGTGTTTTGCAGATCACGCACGAAGCGGTGCGCACCGCACTGGTGAATCTGGAAGCGGCTCCGGCGCCGGCCGGGAGCATGACCGTGGTGCTGGGGCCTGGTTGGCCGGGGATATTGTTGCACGAGGCCATCGGCCACGGCCTGGAAGGCGACTTCAATCGCAAGGGTACCTCGGCATTCTCCGGCCGCATCGGCGAGAAAGTCGCGTCCGAATTGTGCACGGTGGTGGACGACGGCACGCTAGCGAACCGCCGTGGCTCGTTGAACATGGATGACGAGGGCACACCCACGCAATGCACCACGCTTATCGAGAACGGCATGCTAAAAGGTTACATGCAGGACAAGCTGAACGCGCGCTTGATGGGCGTCGCGGCCACCGGCAACGGCCGGCGCGAATCCTTCGCGCACCTGCCCATGCCGCGCATGACCAATACCTATATGCAACCGGGTCCGCATGATCCGCAGGAGATCATCCGTTCAGTCAAGCAAGGTCTCTACGCGGTCAATTTCGGCGGCGGCCAGGTGGATATCACCAACGGCAAATTCGTGTTTTCGGCCAGCGAAGCCTATCTGATCGAAAACGGCAAGGTGACGCGGCCGGTGCGTGGCGCCACGCTCATCGGCAACGGACCCGATGTGCTCACGCGCGTGTCCATGGTGGGCAACGACCTCAAACTGGACGAAGGCGTGGGCACCTGCGGCAAAGAAGGTCAGAGCGTGCCCGTGGGCGTCGGTCAACCGACTTTGCGGGTGGACGGCCTCACGGTGGGCGGCACGTCCTGAGTGCGAAAGTTGTTTTTTTGCCACTGGAAAAATGTCAAATTCTCTGCTATACATAATGCACACCTTCGTGAAGCTACTTGGTAAAGCGGCCGGTTGATAAACGGCCAAGGTGGCTTGTTTTCCGGGGTGTTGAGCCTTCCATGGGACCGGACTTTCTACCGCAAGGACTTGCGTGTACAGCAGGGCCATGAGCATTGCCTGCGATTTCGTTTGAGGTTTGTTGTTGATACATCACATCCACCTACGAGGGTAATCTTATGTTTTCCAAGAATAAACTTATCTCATTTGCGGGTTCCGCCCTGCTGACACTAGCGGTGTCGGGAGTTTCCTTGGCGGCCACGGCCAGTCCGCCATCGTCAGCCGGTTTGATGGGACAGGCCGATGCGCTCCAAGCTCTGGACATGGGTCCTGCGGCGGCTTCCCAAACCATGACCACATCCATCATCCTGAATCTCAAGCATCGGCAGGAACTCGCGAATTTTATCCAGGCGACCATTACGCCAGGTGACAAGGACTACCACCATTTCCTGTCAGTCGCACAGTTTGCCGAGCGCTTCGCGCCGTCGAATAACGAAGTGCACCAGCTCGTAGCGTATCTGGAGTCCTACGGCATCACGGTAAACACGATCTACCCGGACAACCTGGACATCAATGTGACCGGCACGACCGCGCAACTCAGTGCGGCTTTCTCGACCCAAATCCATACCTACGTGAACCCGAAGAATGGCCGGCGCTTCAATCGGCCCGCCTGGAAATTCAGTATGCCGGGCGAGTTGGCGAACCTGGTGCTCGCGGTGCCGGGACTCAACAGCGAAT
This sequence comes from Gammaproteobacteria bacterium, assembly GCA_050739255.1. GTDB lineage: Bacteria > Pseudomonadota > Gammaproteobacteria > Natronospirales > REEB76 > REEB76. Next base: position 5,172 of record JBOIAY010000223.1, on the reverse strand, counting down.
CGGGGCGTTTTCATCCAATGCATGTGCGTCTCGGCCAGGGCGTGTACGCGCACATGACCCCACCGCCGGTCACTTGGCCCAAGAGCAGCACCGCCACTGGTGTGCCGCAGGAATACACCGTGGGCGATGTGGCGAACTTCTATCAGGTAAACCCGCTCTACCAGGCGGGTATCAACGGGCATCGCCAGACGGTTGGCATCATGACGCTTGCCAATTTCAACGTCTCGGATGTGGAGACTTACTGGCAGGATATCGGCCTCAAGGTCAAGGCCAACCGTATCAAGAAAATACTGGTGGACGGCGGCACACCCGTGCAGCCGGGCGTCGGTGACGATGAGACTTCGCTGGACGTGGAGCAATCGGGCGGTTTGGCGCCACAGTCGAACATCCGGGTATACATCGCCCCAAATGCTGGCAATGGTTTCCTGGACATGTTTTACGCGGCGGTAAACGAGAACAAGGCGGACACCCTGTCCACCAGTTGGGGCGAGCCGGAAGAGTTTTATTTCGCTGCGCTTAACGGTGGTACCGACTTTACGGATCAGTTGGTGGCCTTGGACCAGGTTCTGATGGAAGGCGCGGCCCAGGGCCAATCCATTTCTGCGGCGGCTGGCGATGCCGGTGCGTATGACATCAACCGTGATTTGCCGCCGTCTGACGGCTTCTCCGCGCAGTTGACCGTGGACAACCCGGCGGATGATCCGTATATCACCGCGGCGGGCGGGACCACTGTTGCGACGACGATACCGGGTTTCACGGTGTCTCCCGGCGACGTCTGCCCGAACATTGTCATACGCAAAGAACAGGTCTGGGGCTGGGACTATCTTGCGAAGTATTGGGGCAGTTGCCTCGGCCTGACCGATAGTGATGTGTTTGCCACAGGCGGCGGTGGCGGTGTGAGTTCCTTCTGGCGGTTGCCGTATTACCAGTCGTTTGTACCGGGTATCACGCGTACTCAGCCGGGCCAAAGCCTGATCTGCGATAACGACTTTGCCTGCAACACGGTGTTGGGTCTCGGCGTGAGTACTTTTCCGTATACGGCGATTACCCTGCCGGCAAACTTCCGGGGTCGCAACATGCCGGATCTGTCACTGAACGCGGACCCGGAAACCGGTTACATCGTGGTGGATTGCACCGACTTTCCCGAGCCGGCCAATCCGGGTTGCGCGGCCGCGGGATACGGCGGCACCAGCTTCGTGGCGCCGCAGTTGAATGGCATCACCGCGCTCATTGATCAGGCCGCCGGCTCGCGCGTGGGTTTGCTGAATCCGGTTGTCTATCTGGAGCAGCAAATATTCGGCTACGGCAGGTACACGCCCTTCAACGACATCACCGCAGGCGACAACTGGTTCTATCAGGGCATACGCGGTTATGACAACGGCGCCGGCATCGGCACCATCAACGCCACCAACCTGGCGCTGACCTACGTGTTCCTGAATTCGTTTGGCTTCGGCCGGCACTGATTCAGGTTTGCGTTTTGTGCGGCCTCTTCCCGGGAAACCGGGAAGAGGCTTTTTTATGAGCGGAATTGACCCGATGGAATTATTGATCGCAACGGAAGGCCACAATGTGATACGCACGTGATTTGAATTCGAAGTTTCCCACCTCCGTCATGCCGAGTCCCTCCACATGGACGCGCAGCGAATGCGGATTTTCCCGATCCACGAACGCCACGCCAACGTCATATCTTCCCACGACTTCCTGTTTGAGCCTTGTGAACAGGCCTTTCAGTACGCCTTGTCCGAGGTAGGCGGAAGCCACGCACACCGGTCCATAGATAAACAAGTTCCAATCACTCAGGCGTCGGCCCTGGAACATACTGTGTTCGCAACTGTCGAGCATAGTCTGGATGATGGGGCGGCGACGGCCGGTTTCACGGGTCGCAGCGCTTAAGAATCCCGCGAGCGTTCCATTGTCATCGGCCACTACCACCATGAGGTCGCTATTTGTGGTCGCAAAATACTCCGGCGGGAAATACCCGGTAAGAAAGCCGGCTGTCTTCCTGGCCGTATTGCCGCCAGTGTTCTCTGCGGCAATCGCCGCCAGAGCGGCATAGTCAGTGGATTGGGCGCGGCGAAACAACACGTTACAGGCTTCAGGGATCCATACCAGGAAAGTTCTTCAGCCGCGCCATGAGTTCCTTGCGGGTCTTGCACACCAGCGTGGCGTGGCCGAGTTTGCGGTCGGGGCGTGGCTGCTTGCTGTAATTATGATAGTGGGCGCCGGGAATCTTGAGAACGCTTTCCAGCGGCGGCAGTTCGCCGATAAAGTTCACCATAGCCACGGGGGATTGGTGTTTATCTTCTAGTGATGCAGCCTGTCGGCTGTATAACTAGAAGATAGGCTTCGTTTACACGCTATGTACTTGCCTCTACTCGTTGACTATCTGTGAGTAGGGCCGGATTTCCCGCTGGATGGCTTTCCAGTTGGGGGCGGTTTCCAGGTCGTATGCCATCTGCAGTCCCAACCAGAAATCCGCAGACATGCCGAAGAACCTTGCCAACCGCGCGGCGGTATCCGGCGTGATGGGGCGGGGTGGTGAGCGGTTTACAATCTCCGTGATGCGTGAGGCCGGTACGTGCAGGTGCATGGCGAGCGCATGTAGCGACATGTCAAGCGGCTCCAGAAAATCCTCTTTCAAGATATCCCCGGGACGCACCGCCGGCAGCCGCTTGCCAGTTGATACATCACGGAAGTCCATCGTATCCATATCTTTACGTGCAATGACCATAATTGAAACTCCTAGTGGTAATCCACCAGCTCGACATTTGTTGCGTGACCGTCTTGCCAGGTGAAGCCTATGCGCGATTTATAGGAAATCCATACCAGGGAATTTTTTCAGCCTTGCCATGAGTTCCTTGCGGGTTTTACACACCAGCGTTGCGTGACCGAGTTTGCGGCCGGGTCGCGGCTGCTTGCCATAGTCATGGTAATGGGCGCCGGTAATTTTGAGCACGTTTTCCAGCGGCGGCATGTCACCGATAAAGTTCACCATGGCCGCGTAGCCTGTCGCTGAGGTGTCGCCAAGCGGTAGATCCAGGATCGCGCGGACGTGATTCTCGAACTGACTGGTGACCGCGCCTTCGATGGTCCAGTGGCCGGAATTGTGTACCCGTGGCGCGGTCTCGTTGGCGATGAGCTTGCCGGCTTTCACGAAGAATTCGATGGTCAGCACACCGGCGTAATCAAAATGATCCATGACCCGGCGCGCATAGATTTGCGCGCGTTTTTGCAATTTCGGGTCTGAGCAGGGTGCGATGGAATAGCGCAGGATGCCGTTGTTGTGTACGTTCTCGGCAATCGGATAAAAGGTCACTGCACCACTGCGATTGCGTACACCAATGACTGAAATCTCACGTTCGAATTCGATGAATTGTTCCAAAATCAGCGGCACGCCACCCAGCGCATTGAAGGCGCTGCCCAGTTCCGCGGGGCCGTGGATCATGCGCTGGCCGCGGCCGTCGTAACCGAGCCGCCGGGTCTTGAGCACCGCCGGATACCCGATTACCTGGATTGCCTGTTCCAGGTCCGGCATGGCGTCCACCGGACTGAATTTCGGCGTGGGGATTTTCAGTTCACGGAACAGGTTTTTTTCAGACAGACGATCCTGACCGGTCGCCAGTGCTGCCACCGGCGGCAGGAAGGTTTTCTGCTTTGGAATATCGCCAAGCGCCTCGACCGGAACGTTTTCCACGTCATAGGTCAGCAAATCCACTTGCGCTGCCAATGCCGCGATTTTTTGCGGATCGCTGAAATCCCCGAGGATAATTTCACCTACCTGGCCGCCGGGCGTATCGGTGCTCTTGTCCAGGAACACGAACTTCAACCCCAGCGGATAACCGGCCAGCGCCAGCATGCGGCCCAATTGTCCGGCGCCGATTATGCCAATACTTTTTGGTATCGGAACGGAATTTGTTTTTGATGGTTTTTGATTCATGTCAGCCTGCCCCAAAAAGCAGAAGATATTGTCCTACGAAGACAATGAACATCGTGGGACATATCTGAATTATTTGGACGGATTGGGATGTTTGAGCACAGCTTGCGTCTGCATGCGGCGGTACTTGTCGAGTCGCTTGCGGATGTCGGGGTACTTGTTGCCGAGAATCGCAGCTGCCAGCAGTGCCGCGTTCACCGCACCCGCTTCGCCGATGGCGAGCGTGCCCACCGGCACGCCGGCCGGCATTTGCAGGATTGAGAGCAGCGAATCCACACCCTTGAGCGCCCTGGATTTCACCGGCACGCCCAGCACCGGCAGCGGCGTTTTGGACGCGGTCATACCCGGCAGATGTGCAGCACCGCCGGCACCGGCGATGATGACTTCCAGTCCGCGTTTGGCAGCCGATGCTGCGTACTCGAACAGCAGATCGGGCGTGCGATGCGCCGATACCACGCGTTGCTCGTAGGGGATGGCGAGTTGTCCGAGGAGTTTCGCGCTGTGTTCCAATGTGTCCCAGTCGGACTTGGAACCCATGATTAAGCCGACGAGTGGCTTCACGGGCACCTCTAAAAATGTGTCTTTTGAGCCCCGGCGGCGTTGCGACCGGCCTCGAAATCCTCACGTATTAGCATGTACGCTTCGGTTTCTCGACTGTCCACGCCTTGCCGGGAAACAAAATCCGCTGTTTTTACAGGCACCCGCATCCGCGTATTCTACCCGTGCCTGAGAGCCGGATAAACAGCCAATTCAATGCAGGTTTTGGATATAGCGGAACAGCTCGCGAGCTTGACGCGGCGACTGGCCAGAAGCGGCTTCCTGGGCTGCGGCGCGCATCAGTTGCCGCAGTTGCTGGCGCTCAGCCTGCGGGTACTGGTTCAGAAACTCTGCCAGTGCCGTGTCACCCTCGGCAATCAGACGGTCGCGCCAGCGTTCGGTTTGTTTGAAACGCGATTTCGCGGCTTTGTCCGCGCTACGCAGCGCATCCAGTTTGGTGCGGATGGGTGCGGGGTCAATCTCGCGCATCAACCGGCCGATGTACTGGCGCTGGCGTTTGAGCGCGCCGTGGCTGTTGATGCGCCGCGCCATGTGCACCGCATCGCGCAGCGTATCCGGCAGCGACAACGCGACAAGCTGGCTCTCGGGCAGCTTTACCAGCTCCTCACCGAGTTTCTGCAGCGCTTCCACTTCGCGCTTCAATTGCGAACGGCTCGGACCTGCGGGAATGTCGTCATCAG
>JBOIAY010000222.1:0-8983 GCA_050739255.1 Gammaproteobacteria bacterium | reverse complement strand
ACACTCCGGTTCTGCTCCGCACTTACTATGCGGCTGGAACTCCATGGCATGCATCTGTGCATGCCCGCCTGACGAGTCGTCAGGCCCTCGGCCATTTCTGCCTACCCAGAAACCAAAATCTCTGATTTTTAAAGGTACCCAAAAGCCACGTTTCGACATCGCCGGCGACACGAGCCGGGTTCAACGCGAACGAAGCGTGCTGATCCCATGAGCATAACTCCACAAACCAATCTCGATCGATCCTGGCGCGACAGCTTGTGGACTATCGGACACTCCACGCGCACGCTTGAGGAATTCATTTCGCTGCTGACGGGAAATCAAATCCAAGTGCTGGCCGACGTGCGGCATTACCCCAGTTCGCGCAAATACCCGCACTTCAACGTCGAATCCCTGCAACAGGCGCTGCGCGATGCCGGCATAGGTTATGAAGCCTTCACCGAGCTGGGCGGGCGGCGCAAGCCGCGGCCGGATTCGCCGAATACCGGGTAGTGGCACGAGACATTCCGTGGTTACGCCGATTACATGCAACCGGATGCCTTCCATGCAGGTATCGAACACCTGAGTGCCATCGCCTGCGCGCATCGCACCACCATCATGTGCGCCGAGGCGGTGTGGTGGCGTTGCCATCGCGGGCTGATTGCGGACTGGTTCAAGCTGCACGGCACGTGTGTGCTGCACATCATGGGGTCCGGCACTCCGCGTGAGCATCCATATATGGTCGCCGCAAGGATAGTAGGCGGCAGGCTCGACTATTCCGCCGATCAGGGTGAGCTTTCCATGCCACCCGAAGTTTGATGCATGCGTACCGGCGCTTCCCGAATGCCATTACCCGGAGCTTGGTATGAAAACCAACTGAGTGTCGTTCCTCGACTCCCACACCCACATTCCTCATCGCAAGGAGGCGGCATACGATGTCGTGCGTGATCGAGCCTGCGTGTCAGGCCTGAACTATTCGCAGGCCTCCGTTGGATGCTTTCACCGTGTGGTGGGGTACCACACATCCCGGGCATGGCCTTCGGCTGGGTAATCATAGCTGTTACTATTAGTGCCCGATGGCAACCACTCACGAACAAGACCGACGCCAGTACCGGCGCTTTCGTTTTACCTCGATGCTGCGCATCCGCGACGGCGAACGTGTGCACGATTGCCGGATCATTGACCTGGCGCTGCGCGGTTTTCGTGCGCGTTGCCCGAGCGGGTGGCTGCCGAACAACGGCGCCCACTTTGCGGTTGAATGGCGCGTGGCAGACGTAATCAAACTTGATTTGCAGGCCGAGGTCATCCGCGTCAAGAACGGAGTCATCGGCTGCCAGTGGGAAGCACAAGATGCGGAAAGCACCGCACACTTGCAGCGAATGATCGAGATCAGCCGCTTACGCAAGCCCGCGCGGGAGCGGAAGCTGGAGACACTGAAGGCTCAGAAGTGAGCGCGGACGGACTGCGGTCTTATAAAGGTAGTGTGGATCATCGGTACCGCATAAATCAGAACGTGATTTTTGTAGGAGCGGCGGTATCCCCCGCGAAACGCATCAGGCATTGAGAATCGCGGCGGGGACCGCCGCTCCTACGGGATTGTGATTTGAAAATCGTGCGTGGCTGATTCTTTAGCGCTTTCGGCGCGCCTGCTTGCGTGATGGTTTGCGGGTGCGCGATTTCAATTTGTAAGTAGAGCGCGGTTCATGCACTGAGCCCCGTGCGTGCGCACGCAGAGGTGTGCCCAGCCAGGCTGCGAACTCCTTTTCGCTGAGTTTACCTTCGGCGAGCGCGAGCATCGTCAGGTATTTATCCTCGTCCGTCGCTTCAAGCTCTGCACCATTCAGGACCAGGAAGGTTCGATATGCGACGTATGCCGTACGTTTGTTGCCGTCTACGAAGGGGTGATTGCGTGCCAGGCCGAAAGCCAGACTGGCAGCCAGTTGGGCCAAATCGGGTGGAGGATCACCGTAAGCATACAGTTGTTGCGGTCTAGCGACAGCTCGTGTCAAAGCTGCTGCGCTTGGTGATACATCGTTGGAAATCGTCTCAAAATGCTCATGTACTACCGTGTACACTCCGCTTTCTCGCCGATTTCCGCCTTGTCTTGCCTTCGCTCGCGACGCTTTGACGCGACCTGACGGCGAATCTGGATCTCGTGAGCCCATTTTGCCGCCAAACTCTGCGAGCTGGCGGTCGTGGATAGCGATCACCAGTGCTTTTTCAAGCCAGATAGTCATGTAGCGCGCTTAACTTTCCGACAACTTGCGCAGTACATTGCGATCCTTACGCATCACGCGCTCGGCGACTTTCATCTGCTCGGCGAGCTTGGGATCGAAAGGCATGAGCTTGATGCCGTCCGGCAATTCAGCGGCATACAGTTCATCGCCTTTTCCCAGGCGTAAGCGTGCCAGCAGTTCCTTGGGCAGGATGACGCCGGCGGAATTGCCGATGGCAGTGATCTTGAGTTTCATGGCGGAACCTCCTGGCTACATTATAACGAATGTTATAACATTTCAGGGCGATTCAAGCTAGGCGGTTAGTGGCTGTTCAATGCGGCCTGGATTCCGTGCTGTTCCAATGCCCAGGACACATGCTCGCGAACCAGTTCTGACGGATGTCCGCTTCGAGCTTTCAGCCCGGCGATGATTTCCGGTGAGTCTGGCGCGTTGCCCAAGGCCACAGCGATATTGCGCAGCCAGCACTCATAACTAACACGGCGGATGGCGCTACCTTCGGTGCGTTGCAGGAAGTCTTCTTCCGTCCAGTTGAACAATTCCAGCAGTTGTGTGTTGTCGAGGCCATGGCGCGGCTTGAAATCCGTTTCTTCCGTGGGTCGGGCGAATTTGTTCCAGGGGCAGAACAATTGGCAGTCGTCGCAGCCAAACACGCGGTTGCCGATAACCGTGCGGAAGTCCAGTGGGATCGAACCTTTGTATTCAATGGTGAGGTAGGCGATGCAGCGGCGCGCATCCAGTTGATACGGTGCGACTATGGCCTGTGTGGGGCAGACATCCATGCAGGCGTGACAGCTTCCGCAATGCTCCGTGGCAGGCGCATCCACCGGCAGCGGTAGGTCGGTGTAAAGCTCACCAAGGAAAAACCAGGAACCTGCATCCTTGTTGATGAGATTCGTGTGTTTGCCGATCCAACCAAGACCTGCGTTGCGTGCCAGCGCCCTTTCCAGTACCGGCGCGCTGTCGGTGAAGGCGCGGTAGCCGAAGGGGCCGACTTGTTCCTGGATACGCTCCGCGAGTTTTTGCAGACGCGCGCGCAAAATTTTGTGGTAATCGCGGCCCAAAGCATAACGCGCAATATAGGCTTGATCCTTTTGTTTCAGTAATTCGCTGGCATCTTTTGCATCTTCCGGCCAATAATCCATGCGCACCGAGATCACGCGCACGGTGCCGGGCAGCAGCTCCGCCGGCCGGCTGCGGCGCGTGCCGTGCCGCTGCATATAGTCCATCTCGCCGTGACGTTGTTGTTCGAGCCAATCGAGCAGATGGCGTTCGTCTTCCCGCAAATCCACACCGCTGATGCCGGTTTGCTGGAAACCCAGTTCCCGCGCCCACTCGCGTATGCGCCCGGCAAGGGCAGTGAAATCCGGCATGTTTTCCGCTAGCCGCAACGCGGCTATTCGGCACCCTGGAACGGGTAACCGACCACGGTGGGTGGCGCGAAGTTTTCCTTGATCGTGCGCGGTGAAGTCCAACGCGCCACATTAAGAAACGACCCGGCCTTGTCATTGGTGCCCGAGGCACGGCTGCCACCGAAGGGCTGCTGCCCGACAACCGCGCCGGTGGGCTTGTCGTTTATGTAGAAATTCCCGGCTGCATACCGCAGCAGCCGGGAAGCGGTGTCGATGGCTGCGCGATCACGTGCGAAGATCGAGCCGGTGAGTGCGTAAGGCGTCGATTGATTACAGATGCGCAGCGTGTCCTCGTAAGACGAGTCAGGGTAAACATGTACCGTGATTACCGGACCGAATATTTCCTCGCACATCAAGCGGTTCTTGGGGTCGTCGCTCTGGATCACGGTAGGCTCGATGAACCAGCCGTGCGTGCGATCTGCCTTGCCGCCCGCGAGGATCTTCACACCCGGCATACTGCGTGCATAGTCGAGGTAGCCGCTGATTTTCTTGAAGGCAGCCTCGTGAATGACCGCGCCCAGGAAATTGCGGAAGTCGCGCACATCGCCCATTTTGAGTGTGCTCGTCAGGGCAACGGCCCGCTCACGCAGCCGCGGCCACAACGACGCGGGGATGAAAACCCGCGAGGGTGCCGAACACTTTTGTCCCTGGAACTCGAATGCACCGCGCACCATCGCGACCGCGAGTGCTTCGAGGTCGTCACTCGCCGAGGCGTGGGCGAAGATAAAATCCTTGCCGCCGGTTTCTCCAACGAGGCGCGGATACTGGTGGTAGTGCGGCATGTTCTCGCCCACTGTACGCCAGATTGATTTGAACACGGCTGTAGAACCGGTGTAATGAATTCCACCAAAGTCCGGATGCGCGAGCACCACCGAGGTAATGAGTGCCGGATCGCCCTGCACCAGGTTGATCACGCCGGGAGGCAGACCAGCTTCGCGGAACAATTCCATGATGTGCCAGTTGCTGAACATAGCGGACGGCGACGGCTTGAAGACTACCGTGTTGCCCATGAGCGCGGGGGCGGAGGGGAGGTTTCCGGCAATCGAGGTGAAATTGAACGGGGTTACCGCGTACACGAAGCCGTCCAGCGCGCGGTAGTCGAGCTGGTTCCAGCTCTGCGGCGCGCTGTTTGGTTGTGTTGCCAGCAGACGTGCTGCGAACGCCACGTTGAATCGGAAGAAATCAATGAGTTCGCAGGCGGCGTCAATTTCCGCCTGGTGTGCGGTTTTGGATTGCCCGAGCATGGTGGAGGCGTTCAGTATCGGGCGGTAACGCGTGGCAAGAAGGTCGGCGGCACGCAGGAAGATGGCGGCGCGTTCGGAGAAGCCGAGCGCTTCCCAAGACGGCTTCGCAGCCAGTGCGGCATCAATCGCTGTCTGCACCTGTGCTGTATCGGCTTGATGGCAGGTGGCGAGGACGTGTTGGTGATCGTGCGGCATCCGCACTTCAGTGAGCTTCCCGGTCCGCACCGCCTTGCCGCCGATAATCAGGGGAATCTCGATACGTTCGGATGCCATGCGTTCGAGCATCTTTTTCAGTTCCGCGCGCTCGGGTGTTCCAGGCGCATAGGAATAGGCGGGTTCGTTCAAGGGTATCCGGGTCCGAACGTTGGCGTTGATCATGAGATGCCTCTAATGCTGACCGCAACACGTGGAGTCGTGTATGTATTATGATGATTCCATGCCACAACTTCCAGAAGCACTTTATTCCGCAGCGCAGATGCGCGAGTTGGACCAACGCGCCGTGGCGCGCGGCATTGCAATTGAAGAACTCATGCAGCGCGCCGGCATGGCAGCGTGGCAAGTGCTGGAGAATCGCTGGCCGCAGGCCGGGCATATCCTGGTGATGGCTGGCGCTGGCAACAACGCCGGGGACGGGTATGTGCTGGCGACGTGCGCCTTGAAAGCAAAACGGCAGGTGACACTGCTGAACGTGGGCGACGCGACAAAACTCAACGGCGCTACTGCGGCGGCGCGCAAACAATATCTGGCGGCAAAGGGCCGGGAACAGGAGTTTGCTGCAGCTTTGCCGGACGACACGGATGTAATCGTGGATGCACTGTTGGGCACCGGCCTGGATCGGCCGCTGCAGGATCACTGGCTTCAGGCGGTGCAGCTCATCAATGCCAGCGGTAAACCGGTCCTGGCGCTGGATATTCCTTCTGGTCTGAATGCAGACACGGGTGCGGTGATGGGCGTGGCCGTACGCGCCACAGCGACCGTGACGTTCATCGGCATGAAAGCGGGTCTCTTGACCGGCGAGGGACCGGACTGCGCGGGTGAGATACTGCTTGCGACGCTGGATGTTCCATCAGAAGTCTATGAAAGCATTCGTCCGTTCGCGCGCTGCATCAGAAACACAGATGTACGCTTGCCGTGTCGTGCGCGCGCGTCGAATAAAGGCATGTTCGGTCATGTGCTTGTCATCGGCGGCGATCATGGCATGGGCGGCGCGGTGCGGCTCACCGCGGAAGCGGCCCTGCGCAGCGGCGCCGGGCTGGTGAGCGTTGCTACACGTCCCGCGCATGTGACCGGACTGCTTGCCGGGTTGCCGGAAGTCATGGTGCGTGGCATGGATGACGCCGCTGACGTGGTGCCGCTATTGGCGCGCGCCACGGTCATCGCGATCGGTCCGGGACTCGGCCAGGACGATTGGGGCCGCATTCTACTGGCGCGGTCGCTGGATACACCGCTGCCACTGGTGGTGGACGCAGACGCGCTCAATTTACTGGCGACGCATCCTGTGACGCGCGGCCAGTGGGTGCTCACGCCGCATCCGGGCGAGGCGGGGCGTTTGCTCAAGCAGACCACCGAAGCCGTGCAGCAGGACCGTTTTCAGTCAGCGGCGCAACTACTGGAAAAATACCGCGCGGTGGCGGTGCTGAAAGGCGCCGGCAGTATTGTGGCGGCGGAAGGTGAAATCCCGGTGGTGTGCCGGCATGGCAATCCTGGCATGGCGGCACCCGGCATGGGCGACGCGCTCACCGGCGTCATCGCCGCGCTCATCGCTCAAGGTTTGTCGTTGCCGGATGCGGCGCAAGCGGGTGTGCAATTCCACGCGCTGGCCGGCGACCGTGCCGCCCAGTTTGGCGAGCGCGGATTGACGGCACAGGATTTAATCGCCGAACTGCGTCATGTGGTGAATGCATGAGTCAATTTGCCGTGGCGGATGCAGCATCCATGGGCAGTCTGGGTGCGCAACTCGGCCGTGCCTTGAACGGCGGCGCGGTGGTGTATTTGCAGGGTGAACTGGGTGCCGGCAAGACCACGCTGGTGCGCGGCGTGCTGCGCGGTTTGGGATTCACCGGGAGCGTGCGTAGCCCCACGTACACCTTGATGGAGGGCTACAGGTTTTCGGGCCGCTGGTTGCAGCATCTGGACTTATATCGCATCCGCGCGCCGGCGGAACTGGAATACCTGGGAATACGCGAGCTGGACGATCCGGACCTGTGGGTGTTCGTGGAATGGCCCGAGCGAGGCGAAGCTGCGCTGCCACTGCCCGATCTGGTTCTGGGCCTGGAACTGCCGGAATCAGGGCGGCTGGTCAAGCTGGAAGCCCGGAGCACACGCGGCCGGACGCTAGCAGAGGCGTGGCAAGGCGGGGTGCAGGCCGCCCGTGAACCGGGGCTGACAATGACCGAGTGAGATCATTTCTCAGGTCGCACACTAAGATATCGCTGTATCTCCATAAATACATTGATAAAACCTTGAAATTCCCTGAGCATCGTGTATAACTACCTGCATGTCCATACACCGCGCACCGGGCATGAAGATAGTGCTGGCTCTGATATTGCTATGGCCGGTGGCGGCATTGGCCATGCCGGTGCAGATCCGAGGGGTGCATTTCGCGCCTGCGGCCGGGCATGCGACCTTGATTTTTGACCTGTCCGGGCCGGTGGAGCACCGGATTTTCACCTTGGGCAATCCAAACCGCGTCGTGATTGACGTGGACAACGCGCGCCTCACCTCGACACTACCAGCCGGGCAGGGAATCGTGAAGGATTTGCGCAGCGGCGTGCGCAATCAAACCGGCCTGCGGGTGGTGCTCGATTTGGATGCCCGCGCCACGCCACGCAGCCTGGTCCGCAACGGCGCCTACGGTTCGCAACTGGTGGTGGACCTGTATGCCGATGGCAAGCAGATGGCACGCAAACCGGTGCTGACCGCAGCCAGCGCCGTGCCCAAGACCGGACGCGACATCGTAGTGGCCATAGATGCGGGTCACGGCGGTATTGATTCGGGTTCTCGCGGACCCCGCGGTGTCATGGAAAAGACCCTCACCTTGCAAATCGCCCGGCGGCTCGCGGCGCTGGTGGCGAAACAGTCGGGCTTCAAGCCGTATCTCACCCGCGACGGTGATTACTACCTCACGCTTCGTCAGCGCATTGAACGTGCGCGTGCGGCGCATGCTGACATCTTCATTTCCATCCACTGCGATGCGGCCCACAACCGTTATGCGGACGGCGCCACGGTATATGCACTCTCCCTGCACGGCGCCACCAGCGAGCATGCTCGCCTGCTCGCGGAACGGGAAAACGATTCGGATCTGCTGGGCGGCATAAATCTGGCCGACAAAAGCAACATGCTGGCGTCGGTGTTGCTGGACTTGTCCCAGACCGCCACCATCAGCGCCAGTCTGGATGTGGGCAACCGCGTGGCGCGGCAGTTGGCCAGGCTCGGACCCATGCATCGCGACGAGACGCAGCAGGCGGCGTTCGTGGTGCTCAAGTCGCCGGACATCCCGTCCATCCTGGTGGAAACCGACTACATCACCAATCCGCGCGAAGAGCGCATGCTCATGAGTTCCGCCTACCAGGAAAAAATCGCCAGGGCCATACTCGGCGGCGTGAGCAATTATTTCGACCAGTATCCGCCGCCCGGCACTGAACTCGCCATGGAGAAAGCCGGTACGCAACAGCCCACCGCCGCCGACTATGCCGCGGACCAAACTCCGGGCTACAACGCCGTCAGCCGCAATCCACACGGCCAATAGTTCGGCATTCTTTCTCCAGTCTCCGCAAGCCGTTAAGCTAGACATCTGCTGCCTACTTTGCGGTGCCCTATGCCTATCCGTTCCCTGCCGCCCCAGCTCATCAATCAAATCGCCGCCGGCGAAGTGGTGGAACGCCCCGCATCGGTGGTGAAGGAATTGCTGGAAAACAGCCTGGACGCAGGCGCCACGCGCGTTGATGTGGAGCTGGAGCAGGGCGGCGCGCGGCTGATCCGGGTGCGCGATGACGGCTGTGGCATTCCCAAGGATGAACTGGCGCTGGCGGTGGCGCGCCATGCCACCAGCAAGCTCGCGATTCTGGAGGATCTGGAACGGGTAGCGACGGTGGGTGTTCGCGGCGAGGCACTGCCC